>JADFPW010000174.1 GCA_022562105.1 Planctomycetota bacterium | reverse complement strand
CAACAACGCGTTCGCCGGGCGCAAAAAAACAGACGTTGACCGCCCGCGCCGTCGCTCGCTCTGCCGTGGGCGGCTAGGGGTATGCGCCCAGCGTTTGGCCCCTGGCGACCTCGCCACCGGTGATTGCTGTCGAACTAACGCCATCCACCCAATCTCACGCTATACTCCACCCTTGGCAATTCCCCGGCCGGACAGTATTGGTTGAAAACCGGTGCCACAGCGCAGCATGTGCCTCAAGTGGGCCGGTTTGGCGTCCGATAGCATTGAACTGACGTTTGATCGCCAGGTGACGGAGAGGTACGCGTAGTGGCCGACGCCCTTGACCAGTCCGAGATCGATGCCCTACTCGCCGCAGCCACGGAGGAGGAGGGGGGCGGGGCCACGCCCGTTCGGCGGGCGGTGACGCCCGCCGCGATCCAACGGGACGTCAACCCATACGATTTCAAGCGTCCCGAGCGGGTCAGCAAGGATCAGATGCGGACCCTCGAAGCCATTCACGAGGGCTTCGCCCGAAACCTGGGGGCCTCACTCTCGGGATTCCTCCGCACCATCATCGAGGTTCGAGTCGCCACCATCGAGCAATTGACCTACAGCGAGTTCATCCACTCGCTACCCAATCCGACCAACTTCAACCTACTGACCGCCGAGCCGCTCGAAGGGCAGATGTGTCTGGAGATCAGCCCGCTCATCATCTACCCCATCATCGATCGACTGTTGGGCGGGTCGAGCAGCGCATTGTTCATCCCTCAGCGACCGATGACCCTGATCGAACTGCGTCTGATCCGACGGATCACCGATCGGGCGCTGACCTGCCTGACGGAAGTGTGGTCGGAGATGGTGCCGGTCAAGTTCCGCATCTCGGAAGTGGAGAGCAACCCGCACCTGGTGCAAATCGTCGCCCCCAACGAGGTGGTCGTGGTCATCGGTTTTGAGGTCAAGATGGAGCCGCGCACCGGCACGATCAGCCTCTGCTTTCCCTTCAACGTGATCGAGCCGGTGATGGCCAAGCTGGCGTCCCAGGGTTGGCTGGCCTATCAGCGTCGCGTCGCGACCAAGGACGTGCACGACGCCATCGAAGAGTCGCTCCAACCAGCGGAAGTGAACCTGACCGCCTTTCTGGGGGAAGCGACTATCACCGTCGAAGAGCTGATGAACCTGCGCCCCGGCGACATCCTCCGTACCACCAAGCCATCAACGAGCGACTTGACCCTCCAGGTCGAAGGGCGCAACAAGTTCCTCGGTCGCCTCGGGCGCTACAAAGCCAACCGCGCCCTTCTGGTCACCTGTCCAGCCACCGACGACGAGAAGCTCTGATAGAGAGTTGCGCCGGGTGAAGCGTCGCCTCCCATGCCGTCAAGGCTCGACCTCAAGCGGTGGTCCGTCGCCGGGCGCCTCCCATGATAGCCATCCGTCACTCGCTGATCGCATCCACTCGCCACCGTTTCCAGGCAGGCAGAGTCTTCGCGGCGCCGGTTCAGGCAGGTTCCTTGTCGCCTGAAAGTACCTGACGGCTCGCTTGAGCGATCGCCCCTGACAGGGTGAGCTCCGCACTCTCAGCATTCGGCTGCGCTCCTGGATCGGGATATCCCTCGTTTGATGCCGCCCGCCGGTGGAACGCTTGTCGTTGCATGAGCAGTCAGGTATCTTGGTCAGTGTCAACACAGACACTGGAGGATTCGCTATGAATCGCTTGCGTCTACGACTTGTTTCCACGCTCACCCTCGGAATCAGTTTCGCGTTATTTGCAGGCCTCGCCCGTGTGAATGCAGCGGTGATCTTCGTCAAGGCCGATGCCGACGGCAACAACGACGGAACCAGTTGGGAGAACGCATTCACCGACTTGCAGGATGCGCTGGCCGCAAGTGAGGGCGGTGATCAGATCTGGGTCGCGGCGGCGACGTATAACCCGGACGGTCCAGGGGGTGATCGCACCGCGACATTCCAACTCATCAGCGGCGTGGGTCTCTACGGGGGCTTTGCCGGCGGTGAGACCGAACTAGACGAGCGTGATCCCGATCTGAACGTCACCATCCTGAGCGGCGACCTCAACGGCGACGACAGGCTGGACTTCGCCAACAACGAAGAGAACAGCTACCATGTCGTCACCGGCAGCGATACGGGCGGCTCCGCCTCTAGGCGGGTTTGAACGTCGATGAAATCGCCGAGACGCTTGGGGTCAGCGAGGGGAAGGTCCGGCGCGATTGGGTATCGGCCCAAGCATGGCTCAACCGGGCGTTGGATGATCCGAGGGCGGGCGGATAGATGAAATGACCTGAGCAACGCGTGAAGGAGGTTGACGATGGGCTGTGGGAAGCGTGGGCTAGCGATGTGGACGCTGATATCGGACTACTCTCATCGCTGGGGAATTGACGCCCGAATCAAGTGGAAAGTGCTTCGGCGCTGTTGGTTCGTCGCGACCGTTGGCGTCGTCGCGGGTGTGGCAGGACTACCAGCAACTTCCGCGAGCGAGATCGGGCAGCAGGTCGCGGACGAGGTGGATGTTGCATCGTACCAGCACTATCTCGACGACGAGCTGTACACTCATGATGGCGACAATCGCGGGGTCTTTGGGCCCGAGCACAACGCGGCGCGAAACAACATCGCCTCCATTCTAGGCAGCTTCGGACTGCAGGTAGAGGTTCACCAGTTCTCCGTTGGACCCTACAACGGCTTCAACGTGGTGGCCACACAGACGGGCACGGCCTATCCTGATGCCCAATACATCGTCGGCGCCCATTACGACTCTGCGGAGAATCCCGGTGCGGATGACGACGCGTCCGGAGTGGCCGGTGTCCTGGAGATCGCCCGCGTGCTATCCCAATACGAAACGGAGTACACTATCAAATACATGGCCTTCGACTTCGAGGAATGGGGGTTCCTGGGAAGTATCGCCTACGTCGATGATCACATGGAAGACGACATCCGGGGCATGATTCAGCTCGATATGATTGCTCATCAGGCTGGTGCGTATCCGGAATCCACCATATACGGTAGTTCCCAATCGGACCCCCTGAAAATGGCTCTCTTGCTGGCCATTCTAGAATACGGCAACCGGCTGCACGCCGACATCCACGACACTTTTGATGCCAGCGATCATGCTCCGTTTGAATGGGCTGGATTTGAGGCTTGCCTCCTGACTGAAGCAGACGTAACCGGCAATCCGTGTCTTCACCAGCCATGCGACTCCGTCGACACGCCCGATTATATTTTCTACGACCTTGCCGCGGATCAAGTGCGTTCCGTTGCGGGCTTACTGGCGGACCTGGCCGGCGTTGTTGTGGATAAACCATGCGAAGGCGACGCCAATGGTGACGGTTTGGTGGACCCGCTGGATTCCGGCTTCGTCCTCGCCCGCTGCGGCTGCGACGTGGGCAGCGGCAATCCCGATTGCGACATCGCCGACATGAACGGCGACGCCTTGGTTGACCCTCTCGACGTCGGCTACGTCCTCGCCCGCTTCGGGCCCTGTTGATGACGCCGTAGATCGTCATGCAACGCGTCTGCCCGCGCTGTCCGTCGGGTGCCTTTCGGTTCCCGGCGGACTCTTGTTTGCCCATCGTTTCGGGTTGCCCATGTCGGGGCCCGTTTAGAGTTGCGGATACGCCAATTGACGATCGCGGACTCGATCGACGTCAGAAGACAGATTCACAGGTGGCGGAGCACGGGGTCGAGACCTAATCCCGGACAAGAAGATTCTTGACCGGATGATTGATTCTTCGTATTTCACGAGGAACAATGATAATGGATTAGATTGGTTGGCAGAGTAGGAGAAGAACGATACTGCTCCGAATCGTACCGTCGGCCTTGTCTATTGGTACCACCTTCACGGGCGAGCGCTCAGACCTCTGGGGGTATCGCAGAGTGGCACCAGTACTCGAGGGGAGGCCGCGCCCTGTGGAGGCTGAGCCCCATGGCTCTTCGGCGTATAATTGCAATCACCCTGGAGACCATCCTGGCGATGTTTCTAGTGGCCTCCCTGTTCGGTGTGGCATACACTTCGTTTCGAACGAACGCCCTTGAGCTCACTCGGGATGACTCCCCCGAAGACCTAGACGCGTCACTCGTTGCTGCTCTCGATCGGGCACACGAGAATCCAATGGCGTACCGTGTCGCCAAGTAGCCCATCCTGAACCGGCCGAACCAGCCCGCGCTGCACATTCCCCCCAACGTCGATTCCGCGTCATTCCTCATCGTTGATCCGCTCGACGTAGGCTCATCCTGGCACGCTTCGGAGATTGCCCCTAACGGCGTCCGCTCTGTGCCCGTGTGGCACCGGTTTTCAACCGGTGAAAAGGACACAGGTTACAAACCTGTGCCACATGGGGTGAACCGGTCGCCGGGGCGGGTGTGGCGGCCGTTGACGAAGTCGGGCCACGAAAGCACGCGGCCGGATTGGGGGCGGATTTCCAGGATTTCCAACCAGCCGTCCGAGGTGGCCACATGCAAACCGGTGCCCAGGAAACCCGGTTCGACGGTCTCAGGTTCCGCAGTCTCGGCGACTCGGGCGCGAACCAGGGTGACACGTTCCTGGCGCCCACCATCGGCCGCGCCATACACGGCTGTGGCCCCGGGCCATGACCACAACCCGCGAACCTGCCGGGCCAACTGCTCAGCCGGTTGGGCGAAACTCAGCTTTCCATCCTTCTTGGCCAGCTTGGGAGCCTTGGTGGCGTCCGCATCGTCCTGGACAGTCCCTGCGGGATCCGGATCGTCTTCAAACAGCACCAGCGCCGCTTTGACCGCGTCGGGACCGATGCGGGCCAGGCGATCGTGCAGTTCCTCGGCCGTCTCCTCAGGTTTGATGAGCGTTGATCGAGTGGTCAGGATCGGGCCGGCGTCCATGCGTTGGGTCAAGCGAAAGACGGTCACGCCGGTGCGCTCTTCACCGCGCAGAATCGCCCACTGGATCGGTGCAGCCCCGCGATACCTCGGCAACAGCGACGCATGAAGATTCACGCAGCCGCCGCGAAACGCGCCGATCAGCTCGGGACCGAGTTTCTGCCCGAAAGCGATCACCACGCCGAGGTCAATCTTCAGCTCGCGCAATCGGGTGACAATCTCGTGACCGTTGACATCGGCCAGGGCCCAGACGTCCATGGCCTGCTCGGATGCGTAGGCACCGATCGGCGTGAGCTGCGACTTCCGGCCGCGACCGGCGGGGCGAGGCGGTTGGGTGATCACGCAAACGATTTCGCGTTTGGTGTGTTGCAAACTCTGAAGTGTGGGCACGGCGAACTCGCCGGATGCCAAAACGGCGATGCGCATGGGTGTACTCCGTGGGGGCCTATGCTCAGCGCTGGTCCTGCTGGGCGGCCTCGTATTTCGCCTTAAGCGCTTTGAGGGCTTTTCGATTGACCAGTTCGGCCTGGGTGTCCATGTAGTCGATGATCAGCCTTCCGTCGAGATGATCGTTCTCGTGCTGCCAGATACGGGCCAGGAGTCCCTCGGTCGTCATCTGGAACCGCTGTCCGGTTGGATCGCAGGCCGTGACGGTCGCCCGGGTCGCCCGGTCTATGGGTACGGTAACGTCCGGCAGCGACAGGCAGCCTTCCTCCGCCTGGGCCCGGCCGCTCAGATCGCTCAACTCGGGATTGACGAAGATCCGATCCTGCCCGTTCTCCTCGATCGCCGCGATCACAAAGACCCGCCAGGGCAAGCCCACCTGGGGGGCGGCGAGGCCCACGCCTTGAACTGCCCGCATCAGCTCGATCATCCGTCGCCCCAGCGCTTCGAGCGAGTCGCCGTAGGACTCGATCGGCGTGCAGACCGCTCGCAGAACGGGGTCGGGGTAGTTGAAAATGGTCAGGGCATCGATCTGCTTACCGGTCAGCACCGAGGCAAACTCCTGGTTCGTTGACACGTTTTCCCGACACGAATAGTATGATCGGGGTCCGTGAGATGCAAAGACTCGTCCGTCGGAACGCCCGCTCGCCAGGTGCCGGGTGCCACTGCTCTCGAGCAGTGCCTGAGCGTTCCCCCGTTGGATTCTCACTGCTCCAGAGCAGTGGCACGGGGCGCGGCGTAACTTCCAACTGGAGTGTAATGGCTGAGAAAATCTTTCGGGTACCGTGCGGCTCCGAACAGATTGCCGAGCAATGTCTCGATGCCTGTCTCTACCTGGTGAGCCAGTGGGGAGCGAGCGAGCGGCTGGACGTCGAGCGGACCAAGACCGCCGGTAAACACGTCGTGGTGTTTCGAGGTCGGCTTGATGAGGGTGAGACCGCCCAGATCATGGACATGGTGGCCGGCAAGATCCCGGAGGGCTATACCTTGGGGGCCGGCAAGTCCATGCACACCAAGGATGACGCCGTGGAGAAGGCTCGTGTTGAGGCGGCCAGACACACCTCGTCCGATGCCGACAAAGCCAAGGCGGCCAAGCTATTCGCCCATGCCCGCAAGGTGGCCGAGACCCGCAACTACGACTACGCCATCGAATGCTACCTCAACGGCCTGAATCGCTGGCCGGACGCGGTGAAGGAGGGACACAAGCCCCTGCGCGGCAGCGCCGTCGCCCGTCGTCACATGGGCGGAAAGAAGCCCGGGGTCACCGATAAACTGAAATACTCCATGAGCGGGAAGGACGCCCTGCGTTCGATGCTCAACGCGGAATGGCTCTTTTCCCGCGATCCAGCCAACCTGGGGTACATGGAGGGCGTGCTCAAGAACGCCAACAAGGTCCACTGCGATGATACGGTCCTGTGGATGGGCGCCGTATACGCCGAAGCCATCGACACGGAGAAGAAACCGCAGGCCAAGCGCTTCGAGTTGCTCAGCGATGTGCTCGAGGAGCTGGGTGATCGCTGCCAGATCCGCGGGGATCGGGAGATGGCGGTGGAGGCCTACGAACGCGGCGCCGTCGCCTTGGATAATCAGAAACGACTCTCCACCCGCGACTCGAACCTGGACACCGCTATTCGGAACCTTTCCAGCAAACTGACTATCCTCAAGGGCCACTACCAGACGGCGGATTCGTTCCGCGAAAGCCTCGCAGACGGTGAAGGCCAACGTGAGATTCACGATCGTGAACGCGTGGTGCAAACCGACGAGCGGGTGCGCGAGCTGATCGCCGCAGCGCGTGGCGACTGGGAGGCCAACCGCGACGTGCCCGGAAAGCTGATCTCACTGGTCGACCTGCTCTGCCGCGGGGAAGATGAGGGACTGGAAACCCAATCCATCGGACTGCTCGTCGCTGAGTTCAAGCGAACCGACAACTACCAGTTCAAGAGCCGGGCCGAGGACATTCGACGACAGCAGTTGGACCGCCGGGTCCGGTCCCTCACCGCATCCGGTGACCGCGAGGCCGCCCGCCAGGCCCGGGCTGAGCTGATCCGATTCGAACTGCCCGTCTTGGCCGCCCGGGTCAAGAAGTATCCCAACGACAAGCGGGTTCTCTTCGAGTACGGGGTGCGACTATTCCTGGTGGGCAAGCTCGACGAAGCCATCCCCGTCTTCCAGGCCGCCCGGGCCGACCCCAAGAACCGTGGCCGATCCGCCATCTACCTCGGACGAGCGTTCCTCAAGAAGAAGCTCCATCAGCAGGCCCTGGACGTGCTGAGCGAGGCTATCGCCGAGCACGAAATCGCCGACGATGAGATCGGCAAGGAGCTGCTCTACTGGCAGGGACGGTCCCAGGAGGCCGCGGGGCTCGCCACCGAGGCCCAGGCCAGCTATGGACAGATCCTGAGAATGGACTACAACTATCGAGATGTCCGTGCTAAGCTGGACGGGCTCGGCCCCGATGGGCCGAACGAGTGAGACACCCCCAGGGTGTGGGCCGGGGCAACCGCTTCTGAAGCAGCCCGGAGTTGACGGAGAACGGCATTGGCAAATTCGCTATCATCGGCCAAGCGGCAACGGCAGAATGTAACGCGACGGGCGAGCAATCGGGTTCGCAAGAGCAAGCTCAAGACCCAGATCCGCAAGTTCACCGACGCGACCCACGATTCGGACCGCGATCGGGCCGCAAAAGAGTTCGCGGAGACCACTAAACTGCTCGATCAGGCGGCTGCCAAGCATACGATCCACCGCAACGCCGCCGCTCGCAGCAAGTCACGCCTGGCCAAGCAGCTCAACCAGATAGGCAAATAGAGTGTTGCGGCGCCCGGCGGGACCGTGGCGTCGGGGCCCGACCGGGAATCGCAACACCGGCGGCCCATGAGGCCGCCCGTCGGCCATGCGCTGATGCACCCGCCGGACCGGACTCGCAAGACGGGGGCCTCATCGCGGAGTCGATCGCTCGAACCCCGCGGGGAAATCGCGCCCTGACCAGCGAACCTGACCATCCCTACGTTTCGCGTGGCGGATTGAAGCTCGCCGCCGCCCTGACCGCATTTGATCTCGACGTGACCGGCTTGGTCTGTGCGGATTTCGGCAGCCATGTCGGCGGGTTTGTCGATTGCCTTTTGCAACGTGGTGCCGCCAGGGTTTACTCGGTGGACACCTCCTACGGCACGTTGGCCTGGACGTTGCGCAAGGATCCGCGGGTGGTCGTGTTGGAGCGAACCAACGCCCTGCACGTCGAGTTGCCTGAGCCCGTCGATCTGGTCACCGTGGACGTCGGCTGGACTCCGCAGCATCGTATCTTGCCCGTAGCGTTGAGCGTAGTCGCTCCGAACGGTGTGATCGTCAGTTTGATCAAGCCCCACTACGAGGCCGACCCGTCCAGACTTCGGGGTGGCGTGTTGCCTGATGACGAGTGCGATGGTGTCTTGAGGCAGGTTGAGCAGCACCTATCCGAGGCGAACATCCGTTGGTCAGCGATGATAGAGAGTCCCATCCGAGGTCGCGGGGGCAATCGGGAGTTTCTCGCCCTCGTCCGTCCAGTCGCACCGTCGCAGTGACCATGCTTGCGGGTTTGGTGCCATTTCTGACCCCAAGCCCACGGATCGCAATCCGTGGGTGCTTTCAGCGCCACCGATCAGCGCCCCAAGTCATCCTCAGAGAACAATGCCCGCGCCCCCACTGGTGATCGGCATCTTGTCAATCTCCCCCCGACCCCCTTAAATGCTCGCACCAACGATTCCGCGGTGTGGAACGGATGATCGAGAGTCGCTTGGGAATTGGTCGTCGGCCGACGTAGGAGCGAACAGCGAATGGCGCAGTACAAGATAGCCTGGCTGCCCGGGGACGGCGTGGGCGTGGACGTGATGGAGGCGGCTCGCATCGTGCTGGACGCCCTCGAGCTGGACGCGGACTACCTGCCCGGCGACATCGGGTGGCAGTTCTGGTGCCAAGAGGGGAACGCCCTGCCCAACCGAACCCTGAAGATGATGGAAGATACCCATTGCGCC
>JADFPW010000173.1 GCA_022562105.1 Planctomycetota bacterium | reverse complement strand
CGTCGGCCTTGTCGCGTATTCGACTCTCCAGGTGCCCAGTGCCAAGCGAAAGTTCCATCGGCGTCGGATACCCTGGCTTGTGGAAACGCAGGGTCTCCTCGGCGAAGACCAGCGTGTCGCCCGCACCATAAAACAGTCGCATTTCGTACGTGTCGCGCGCGTTATCCACGTCGAAATCAAGGCGTGCCTCGATTTGCGAAGTGACTTTTGGGCCGAAATACAGAATCGATTGGGCGCGGCCCGAGGTGGCGATGAACTCTTGCAGCCGTCCGCCCATCATCTCGTTGAGCAGCTTGAAGAATGAAATGAGATTGCTCTTGCCAGCCCCATTGGAGCCTATCAGGACGTTGAGCGAACGCAACTCCAGGGAGGCGTCCTTGATCGACCTGAACCCTCGCAACACGATGTTGTTCAGAATCGCCATGCTGTGAATTCCGATAGCGCCTCGACCGGCGGACGAAGAGCGCCGGAAGCTGCCTCACTTGAGGACACCCTTGACAGCACCACTGGCGGGTTGCGATCAACAATCGGCCAGGACACGCTTATCCACCTCTCTCTTGCATCGAAGTTGCATCGGCGTTCATCATCGATCCAACTCCGCGGCAATGATGTTCATCGACCCCAGGGCGGCTACCAGGTCGCTGATCTGATGCCCGACCACCAGTTGCGGGAAACACTGATAGTTGATGAAGCTCGGCGGCCGACATCGCGCTCGGTACGGAGCGTTTTCACCGTCGGAGACCAGGTAAAAGCCCAGCTCCCCGTTGGCGGTTTCCGTGGCCCCGTAGCTCTCGCCGATCGGCGGCGTAAAGCCCCGGTTGGTCATGATCTGCTCGAAGTGGTGGATCAACCCTTCGATGCTGAAATGGATCTCGCTCTTGTCCGGCAGGGTGTGCTTGTCCTGCGGCAGAACATCAACCGGACCCGGCGGAATGTTGTCGATGAGCTGGGCGATGATGGCCAGCGATTCGCTCATCTCCTGCAGGCGAACCTGATACCTGCTGAGCACGTCTCCCCCGTAGGCGATGGGCACCTTGAAGGCCACCGCTGATGCGCCGGCCCCGTCCCAATCGTCCGCGTAGCACAGGTACGGCTCGTCCTTGCGCAGGTCGCGCTTCACCCCGCTGGCCCGAGCCAACGGACCGGTCAGCGACCAGTTGATCGCGTCATCGTGATCGATGAACCCGATGCCCTTGGTGCGCTCCACGAAAATGCGATTGCGGGTCAACAGTTTCTCGATGTCCGCTAAGGTGGCTGGAAGCTGTTTGCAGAACGTCTTGACGTGGGCGGGCCATTCGTCGTTCATGTCCATCGACAGGCCGCCGACGCGCGTATAGCTGGTCGTAAACCGCGCCCCGCAGATCTCCTCGAACAGATCGTAGATGGTCTCCCGCTCGGCGAATCCGTATAGAAAGGCGGTGAACGCTCCCAGATCCAGGGCGGCGGTCCCCACACAAAGCAGATGATCCTGAATCCGGGACAGCTCGGCGATGATGGTGCGCAGCACCGTACAACGCTGAGTCAGTTTGATGCCGAACAGCGCTTCGCAGGCATGGTGCCAGGCGATGTTGTTGGCCATCGGCGAGATGTAGTTCATCCGATCGGTGACCACGACGTACTGGTTGTAGTTCAGATCCTCGCCGAGTTTCTCGAAGCCGCTGTGCAAATAGCCGATGTGAGGCGTGCAGGCAACGATCCGCTCACCGTCGAGTTCCAGCACCAGGCGCAGCGTGGTATGTGTGGCTGGGTGTTGTGGCCCGAAGTTGAGCACCCAATGATCGCTGCCCGGCTCTTCCGGGGCAAAGGTGCTGGGTTGTGGCGGCTGGTGAGTTCGTGCGGTCATGAACGGGCCTTCATCTCAGGTCAGGCGCTCTCCCGAGTTATGACCGGGTAGTCTTCGCGCTCTCCCCGGCCACGAAGGGGGTAATCCTTGCGTAAGGGGTGGGCCTTGAACGCTTCCCAGGTCAAGATGCGCCGCAGATCCGGATGGCCTGCGAAGCGAATGCCGAACATGTCCCACACCTCGCGTTCCTGCCACTCGGCCCCTTTCCAGATTCCCACGATCGAGGGCACTTCGGGATCCGGATCGTTGACCCAGCACTTGAGCCATAGTCGATCGTTGCGCGTCAGACTCAGCAACGAATAGAGCACCGCGAATCGATCAGTCGCATCGGGAAAGTTCAAGTAGTCCACGCAAGTCAGATCGCACAACTGCTCGAACAGGCACGCCTCGTCAGTCCGAAGGAACTGCATGACGTCGAGCAATTGGTCGGCCGGCACGCGGACGCAGATCTGCTCGTCCGCCGGATTATCTCGGGCCATCAACGGCCCCGCGGCGAAGTCAATATCGCAGAATCGTTCGCCGAGGCGATCGATAACGCTGTGGGTGGTGTCCGTCATTGACGCTGCTTTTCCAGCTGGTTTCGACTCTGCGGGCATTGGCCGCGGCCAGGACGTCTATTTCCGCGCCTCGTTCGCAACCGATCCGCCCACCTGCACCATGGGGCGAGCCACCAGTCCAAGTCCACGGCGTCGCGGACCGTTGCCGTTGATGCCCTCCCTCTCGATGATTCGCTGGATGGCCATGATGCCTTCGAGCAGCGTCTCGGGTCGCGGAGGACAGCCGGGAACGTACACATCGACGGGCATGAACTGGTCGATGCCTTGAATCACCGCATACGTATCGAACACGCCGCCCGTGCTGGCACACGCCCCCATGCTGATGACCCACTTGGGCTCGCACATCTGCTGGTAGATCCGTTGCAACACGGGCATCATTTTGATGACCACGCGGCCGGCCACGATCATCAGGTCGCATTGGCGAGGCGTGAAGCGCATGGCCTCAGCACCGAAGCGGCCCACGTCGTACCGACTGGCTCCGGTGGACATCAGCTCGATTCCGCAGCATGCCGTGGCAAACGGCATGGGCCAAAGGGAGTTCTTGCGCGCCCAATTGACCCCGTTCTTGCGAACCAGATCGACGACTCGATCCAGCCGTGTGGTCAACACTTCGTCGCGGCTGGCCATGAGCGGGGCGGACACCGACTTGGTCAATCCCATTCGAAGACCCCTTTGCGCCATGCGTAGACGTATCCTACGAGCAGAATGACCATGAATAGCACCATCTCCATCGCCAGGAAACTCTTGTCCGCGACGGCCCCGCCGCCGAGCGGCAAGGATGTCCCCTGACGGGCCACATTGGCGAAGACTCGCGCCCAAGGCCACAGGAATACCACTTCGACGTCAAACAGCAGAAACAACATCGCCACGATGTAGAAGCGAACATTGAATCGCTGGCGGGCATCCCCGATGGGCGGCATACCCGATTCGTAGGTTTCGTCTTTGACAGGCCCCTTGCGTTTGGGGCCGATGGTGTGGGCCAGTATCAGGATGACCCCACCGAGCAGAATCACCGCTCCGATCACCGCTGCGATCGAGCGATACGGTTCAATGGGATCGCCGCCCCAGGGCAAGTCGGTCATCACCGGAATCTCAT
The DNA here is from genome assembly GCA_022562105.1 of Planctomycetota bacterium. Classification (GTDB taxonomy): domain Bacteria; phylum Planctomycetota; class Phycisphaerae; order UBA1845; family UBA1845; genus JADFPW01. The sequence goes on along the minus strand of JADFPW010000173.1, from coordinate 5,812 downwards.
CGTCGACCTGTTTCGCCGCCCCCAAACTCTCGGGATTATCGGCTCTGATCCGCTCCGCAGTCGTGCCTTCCACGCCTGGCGCGGTACTCTAGGTCGGTTATCGGCAGAGTCAAGGAAAAATTTCACAAAGTCGCCACAACCCAATGGCTCACAAGGACTTACGACGATTGGAGGGCGCCACAAATGCGAACAACCGGCCGCGGCCGAGCGCTCCACGGACCAGACTGTTCCTGCCGAGGTCGCGTCGAGACCGGTGATGCCTTTGGGCTACGCGCCGGCAGAAACGGATCGGCCCCCCGCGTCACTTTCTTACGCATTGATCGCCGTAACCTCCTATCATGAAGAAGGTTACAGCCCGCAGCCTGGATACGGCAGCACCGTGGCGAGGCTGGCGCCGGCGATGCAGCTTGTCGGGGCGTGACGGCATCGGCTCTCGGAGGAGGAGAAGGAAGTGTTCAGGGTTCACCTTTATTGGTTTTTCCGCCGCAAGGCGCGCATCATGTTCCTGACGGCCATGACCTACGCGGCGCTCTGCTAATTTCACCGCAATGCGTCGCGCATCGGAACCGTTCAGCTAGCATCCCATAACCCGCCGACCACCCCGGAGTACGCAACGCGGGGCTTGCCTCGTTCGGAAGACCTCCGTCATATCCGCTGCGTCCAGGATCACGAGATCGGCACGCTTGCCGACTGCAAGCCCGTAGCCGTCCAGTCGTAGCGCCTTGGCCGGGTTATCAGTAATGCAGTCCGCCACACGTTCGATCCCGGCGGGCGTCGAGAGGTGGTCGGCGTGAATAAGCAGGTGGCCCACCTCCAGCATGTTGCCCGTACCCAGTGGATAGAATGGATCGCGGATGCAATCCTGCCCGGCGCTGACGTTGATGCCGGCGTCGATCAGTTCGCTCACCCGAGTGAGCCCGCGACGTTTCGGATATCGATCCCCGCGCCCTTGCAGGTGCAGATTCACGCCCGGATTGGTAATCACGTGGACCCGACCCTCGACCAGCAGGGAGATGACCCGGGCGGCATGCTCATCGTCGTAGCTGGCCAACGCGCAAACGTGTGACGCCGTCACCCGCCCCTGCCAGCCTCGCTCGACGGTCTTGGCTGCCAGCACCTCCGTGCAACGCGAACGCGGATCGTCAGTCTCGTCGATGTGACAATCGATGTCCGCGTCGAACTCTTCAGCCAGATCGAACAACAGGTCGATGTGGCGTCGGCTGTCCGCTTCGGTCCGCTCGTTGTGGGCGATCCCGCCGATCACATCGCATCCCAGCCGCATCGCCTCGCGCATCTGCTCAAGCGCTCCTGGATCCTGAACGATTCCATCCTGCGGGAAGACAACGATCTGGATGTCGATTCGTTCCCGCGTGGCTTCGCGGGCGGCCAGGATCCCCTCGCAAAGGCGCATTTCGGCGGCGGTTCCCACATCCACGTGCGTGCGAATGTGCCCCACTCCAAACGAGATCTCGTCGTCGATCGCTCGAAGGGCCCTCTGTCGGACGTTCTCGGCAGTCAGTTCTCGTTTCGCCTCCGACCAATGGCCAATCGCCTCGACCAACGTCCCGCTGGTGTTCGGGGCCACGAGATCCAACGAGTAGGCCAGGTCCAGATGTAGATGGCAATCGATAAACGCAGGCAAAACCAAACCGCCGTCGGCATCAATGACGGTTGGATCGGCAGGTGCGCCGCCCGGCTGGACCGGATCGAGTGAGGCGATCGTGCCGTCGGCAACGATCGCTATCGTCCAGAGGCCGTCGCGCCCGCGCAGATGTGCGTTGGTCACTGCGGTTGTCATGGATTCATCACTCATGGCCTATGGCCGCAGCGCGGTCGCCGGGTGGCACGGTCTGGTACTCCAGGCCGTGGAGATCGCTGACAATTATCTTCAGTCCCCCACGGCCTGGAGTACCAGACCGTGCCACCCGAGCTATTCTCACGGTCGCGGATCACCTGGCGGTAGAGGCTGTCGCGCTCGATGGGGATGCAATCGGCTTCGCAGATCAGGCGCTGGAGTTTCTCGACGGTGAGTTCCTGGTGCCGGCCGCCCGCTCCTTCGCGCTTGGTGATGTCGTAGTAGACCACCGTCCCGTCGATGTCGTCCACGCCCCAGTTCAGCGAAACCTGGGCGAGCTTCGGCGTCTGCATGATCCAAAACGCCTTGATGTGGGCGAAGTTGTCGAGCATCAAACGGCTGATCGCCAGCGTGCGCAGATCGTCCAGACCCGTAGGACCGGGAAGATCCGACAGCGCGCTGTCGTCCGGAATGAACGAGAGCGGGATGAAACAGTTGAACCGGGCTGGACGGGAGCGGATCGACTCATCCTGGTGCTCACGCAGCTTAATCATATGGGCGATGCGCTCCGCCTTCGTTTCCACGTGGCCATAGAGCATGGTCGCGTTGGTAGGCAAACCCAACTCGTGGGCGGTTCGATGCACCTCGAACCACTCCACCTCGCCGACCTTGTTCTTGTAGGCTTCGTCGTGAACCCGATCGTCGAAGATCTCGGCTCCCCCGCCGGGCATCGAATCGAGACCGGCCTGCATTAGCGCGGTCAACACTTCACGAATGCTCATCCGCGGCTTGCAGATCCGTGTGAAGTGAATGATCTCGATGGCGGTAAATGCCTTGATGTGAATCTTGGGGCACGACTCTCGGATGGCGCTACACAGTTGCGTGTAGTAGGAGAACGGGAGCTTGGGGTGCAGTCCGCCAACGATGTGCACTTCTGTCGCCCCTGCCTCGTAGGCTTGTTTCGCTCGGTCGACCATCTCTTCGACCGAGAGCGCATAGGCGTCATCCTGGCGAGCGCTGATGGACACGCCACCAGTGGCACCTGCCCGAACACTGGTGGGCAAGCCACCAGTGGCACCCGCCAGGGGAAGCGATGCCGACACGTCGCCACCGTCTGTTGTTTTCTTGGTCGGGTATCGGCGGTAGAACGCACAAAACTTGCAGCGAAGAACACAGTAGTTCGAGTAGTTGATGTGACGGTTGACGATGAAGTATGCCCGCCGGCCGTGAAGGCGCTCGCGAACTCCATTGGCCAGCTCCCCGAGCGTGTGAATATCGACGTCGTCGTAGAGTGCCAAACCGTCCTCGGCTGACAGTCTCTCGGCTGCGGCGACCTTGCCCACCACCGGTGCGAGATCAGCCGTCGTGACTGGGGCGCTAGGTTTCATAGTCACTCGGTGTCCATTGGATTGTCCGCCACCGATTCTGACTGTACCACCGGTAGGTAACCGGTGTTTTGATGGCGGCGGTTGCAAGTCAAGAAGATGCGTCGTCCTTGCTGGTATCGGCCTGCTCGTCGTCGTCCGTCATTAGGAACGCTGGGCTGAGCGCTTCGTCAAAGTCGAAGACTTCGCGGAAGTCCTCGAGCGTGTCGCGGGGTTCCTTCTGCAGCAAATCGTTCTCCACCAGGATGAACACCATCTTGCCGAAATCGAGCGTGCTCTCGATTCGCCATCGCCCCAGAACCAGCCGGGCCAGCGAACCCCATCGATGTCGGGCGTAGTCGCGGAGTCCCCAGCACAGATCCTGTCCGCTGATGTGGCGGTTGAGCATTTCGCACCCGCCGGCTTCGCGGACCGCCTGGGCGACCCCCTCGGGCAACTGATCCCGATGAAACAGCTCGGCGAACTCATGCATGTCGAGGTTCTGTTCGGCGAGGTATCGATGAACCAACTGTGCGGTCGGGGACAGGGCTCCATGAAGGCGATTCGCCGAATACGTAAGCCCCTCTCGCAGAAAGTGAAACGCCTCCTCGGGATAGCGCCCGCAAAGGGCCACCACTTCAGATAATGACTTGTTGGGTTGCAAACTTATCGTATCCGTTCTGTGGTGTTTCACTGAATTCGTACGGCCCTCACCCTAGGATGGACTCGGCTTGTCGGAGCCCGCTCCGGAGTCCGCCGACGGCGGACCTGCCCCGCGACCTCGGCGACGACGCGTTCGCCGGCGACCGGGCCGCCGTCGGGACGTCTGCTCGGCATTCGGCGCCGATTCGCCCGCCGGTGTGGCCGGCCCGCTGGCCAGTGATCCAGTCGAATCCGGAGAACCCGGGCCGGCGACAGGCTTCGCGGGTCGACCATCGTCGGTCCTCGAACGAGGCGATGAGGTACTTCTCTCGACCGGCGGACGGGCCGGCTCTTGACGCGGAACCGGTTCCGAAGCCGGCGGGGCAGCTCGCCCGACGTCTTCGATGGGTACGGTGATCCTCTTGCGATCGTCCGTCTCGATCTGCACCAATTGGGTGAGGATCTGGCGATTGATCACCACGCCGTCCCCATGCGGTGTCTGAACCCGTTTTCCCACCTTGGGGAGGGCCCGTTCCAGCTCCTCATAGGATTGGTGCTCGTAACGAAGGCAGCACTTCAGTCGGCCGCACCGACCGGACACCTTGGACGGATCCAGCGTGGCTTTCTGAAGCTTGGCCATCTTCATGCTCACCGGTTTGAGCGTCTTGAGAAAGACCTTGCAGCAGCACTCGCGACCACAGGTCTCGTAATCAGCCACCAGGCGAGCCTGATCTCGAGCCCCGATCTGCCTCATTTCAATGCGCGTCTGAAACTCCTGGCTCAATTCCCGTACCAGGTCGCGGAAGTCGACGCGGCGGTCCGACATGAAGTAGAACACGATGCGCTCACCCCCGAAAAGGTGTTCGCATTCGACGAGTTTCATCTTGAGGTTGTGCTTCTGCGCGGTCCGATTGCAGAACTGGAGCTTCTCGATCGCCGCTCGACGGATGTGTTCGCTTTCCAGCAGGTCGTCGCGACGTGCTTCGCGGAGAATGCGCCCGTTCTGAAAGTGAAAGTCCCCCGCGTCGCTGGCCTCGACGTACGATTGAATCTTCTCGCGGGTGAGAGACTTGGAGCACCCGCCGCAACTGGTCGACATCTGCTCGCCCAGCTCGATTCCGCGATGAGTTTGGACGATCACCCGCGCCCCGCAGGTGAACTTCATTCGATCGGGATAGGAGAACTCTCCGAGGTACTTCATGTATCCGTAGCGAATGACCGTTTTGGGATAGATCTTCTCCAGGCCGTTGCCGCATTGAACGTCACTCCCACCGCCCGTGGCGGCCGGCTTGGCGCTCGAGCCGCTCTGTTCCGCTTCCGCTCTCTCGCTGGGATTCAATACCATTACATATCTCTCCGCCCCGCCAAGGTTGGTGAGGCACGTCGCTCTAATCGGGCGAGCCATCGCTCGGCGATCAAGCTCCTACTTCGCCCCGCCCGACTCGGCCGGGGCAAAATAGCGACGACCAGCGCGGAAGGAGCCGGGCAGCGATCACCCCCGATCGCAACGCCGCTCGCTCCGCCGACGGTGGACCGACCCGCGCCGGCGGGTTGGCAGAACCGCTCGCATTATAGGGCCGGTCTCGAGAGCAAGCTACCTCGATTCAATGTGCCGAGCGCGGCCATCAATACCGCAAGCGGGCGCGAGCAGCCCTTGCCCGATCCGCGGGTGTACCGCATCCGCCGTGGTGCCCTGGGGCCGCTCCCTGTCGGTCGCGGTACTGACCTAACGGACCACGCCGGACAGCGCCTCGTGCCCCAGGCGGGTGGCGTTAACGGACCATGGCGGGAAGCGCGTCGCGCCCCAGGGGGGTGAAGTCGATTCCGCCGACGCGATAACGGTTCGACCGGGTCAAGGGGAACCAGACCATGAACGATACAACAAGGGTTTTTGTGCGGGAAGACAGCACGGGAGGTTGGCACGAGTGTCGCAGCTTTGGTCCCAATTCAAGCGTTTCTGGTTGGCGGAGGAGATCCCGCGGTGGATCGGCCTGCCTCTGGTCGCCCTCTT
>JADFPW010000172.1 GCA_022562105.1 Planctomycetota bacterium | reverse complement strand
CATCGAAAAGCTGGTTTCCCTCGTCGATGGCGAACAACAAGGATCAACAGATACCACGGATGGTCGCACCGGCAACGGTGATTCGCAAAGGATTGCACACCATGCTAACGGAAACTAACCACCGTTCGTCACGGCGGCGATTCTTCGACCAAAGTAACCACCGGGCGAAAGTTCAAGGAAAACATAACCACCCGGTTACTTCCCCGACAAATGACACGAACAGGCTGGCCAATCAAAGAAGCGGGAGCCGTGCTGGGCATCCACCCCAACAAGGTGACGCAGTCCATCGACCCGGCGTTCCGCAAGATAGCACGCCTCATGCGAGCCGACTCAGGCAAGACCATGCGGGAACTCACCGCAGCCATGGAAGCCCTGATAGAACTGGCGGTGGAGGAAACCAACTCCGCCTTCAACAACAGCGGTCTGGTGACCGTGCCGATGGGCACGGTGGGTTTGGGAGGTGGTGGCGTCAGCAGCGGGCCAACTCGGATGACGCCTCCGAGGGCGCCGATGAGGGGAGTTCGTCCAAATCGGTCGAGACCGCCCGATCGGCTCCCGAAGACGGCACACGAGGGGAACTCGGTCCGGAACCCCCGTTTTAGGCCCCGCAACGCGTTCTCGATCCGGAACACAGGCCGACGAGTCTCGCGTCATTCGTTGACCGGCGTTCGGACTGGCTGATTTCCGGTCACGAACCCGACATTTTCACACAGCGTTGGTGCTCGAATGGCCTGGGGAAGGGCGAGCCGATGGCCCCGGCGGGACACGCCGATGGGTAGTGGAGGTGCTCGGGCCCTCGATCGGCTGATGCTCGGACGGCGGTAGTGCCCCTTGTTTCTCCCGTCGCCCTTCGCCCCTTGACGCGTTGGCCCCTTGGCCCCTTGGCCCCTTCGTCCCTTCATCCCTTCATCCCTTCTTCCGGCGTGTCGACCGGTCGCGGGCTTGGGGTTCGTCCCGATCGGCGTAGGCTTGGACCACCGCGTTGACCAGCGGATGGCGCACGATGTCGCACCGTTGTAGATAGACCATCCCCACTCCGGCGATGCCGCTCAACCGCTGTGCGGCATCCACGATGCCCGATGCCTGACCGCGGGGCAAATCCACTTGCGAGTCGTCGCCGGTGATGATCATCTTGCTCTCGGTGCCCAAGCGCGTCAGGAACATGAGCATCTGAGACACGGTGGTGTTCTGTCCTTCGTCAAGAATAATCAGCGCGTTGTTCAACGTGCGCCCGCGCATGAAGGCCAGCGGAATGACTTCGATGACGTCGTTCTCCATGAACCGCTTGACCTGTTCGAAACCCATCATGTCGCCCATCGCGTCGAACAGCGGGCGAAGGTAGGGGTTGACCTTGGCTTGAATGTCCCCCGGAAGGTAGCCGAGTTTCTCGCCGGCTTCGACGGCTGGGCGAACCAAGACCACGCGTTTGATCCGATTGGCCTTGAGCATGGAGACCGCCACCGCGACCGCGAGGTAGGTCTTGCCCGTACCGGCGGGACCGATGCAGAAGGTCAAGTCGTTCTTCTGAATCGTCTCCAGGTAGCTTCGCTGACCCTGCGTCCGAGGGGCCACCGGAGCGGCCGAATAGACCGCCAGTTCCATGCCGCCTTCGGGCCGATCGGGTCGGGTCACGTCGGCGATAGCTTGCTCGACCGATCGCGTGTCCGCCCCGTCTCCATTGCGAAGTCGGCGCTGTAGGGATTCGAGCACCACCGCAGCCTTGCCCACCGCTGCGGCTTCCCCGCTGACCTTGATCAGCGACTCGCGGGCAGTGATATGCACGCCGAGACTGCTGCGCAACAGGCGTAAGTTCTCGTCGGCGGTTCCGAAGAGCGAGGCTCGCGTATCGGGATCCTCGATGACAATGGTCAGTTCCAAGGTTGGTGTTGCCTTTCCAGGTGACCGGACGCGTTGGTCCCATGGATTGCTATCCATGGGCTTGGGGGGTGTTTCATGGACCATTCGGGCATCAATCGACCAATCCGCAACTCGCGCTAGACCACACCCCACCATTGGGACAACAACAACCAGGCGATCGGCGCCGTGATGGCCGGACTATCGACCAGATCCAGTATACCCCCAAAGCTCGGAATCACGCGGCCGCTGTCCTTGATTTGGGCGTCACGCTTCAAGACGGACTCGAACAGATCTCCCATCTGGGCGAATAGCGACACCGCTATGCCAAAAATCACGGCTTGGCCCGTGCTGAGAAACGCGGATTCGGGGCTCTCGCCCATCAGGGTGGGTGCAACCGTGCTGAGGATCAAGCTGACCGACACACTGAGAGCCACCGCCCCCATCGCCCCTTCGACCGACTTGGCTGGGCTCACCGCGGGGATCAACTTGTGGCGCCCGAAGGCCGACCCGACCAGGTAGGCCCCGATGTCGGACGCCTTGGTGACCGCCAGGAAGAACATCAACACCCAGGCGCCGTAGAACCCCGGCACGCTGGTGCTGCACCGCAACTGCATCGCGAATGAGGGGAACAGGCCCAAGTACAGAATGGTGGCCCAGGTAGCCGCTATCGTCCCGATGGCGCCATCGGTTCGTCGTCGCCATACCAGCAGGCAGGCGGATCCGAGGAAACTGACCACGCATACGATGAGAATCCAGCGAAGCCCGTCGGAGGCGAAAGGGTACGACGTGAGGATTTGACCGGCGCTGAGCCAGGGAGTCAGCATCAGCACGCCGCAGGTCACGGCGGCCCACCGGCGAAGCGGACGAAGGCCCACCGCCTCCATCAGCTGGAACAGCTCCCGGGCGGCCAGGGGGAGCAGGACGGCGCAGGCCAGCGGCATGACGCTTCCGACGCGCAGCAACGTTCCCAGCGGCGGATCCCAGTTGCAAAAATAGGAGATCATCCCGTCGGCCGCCACGAAGGCGAACGCAGTGGCGACCGCCAACAGGCCGTACGAAAGACGTTGAACAAGAACGGAGGTTTGCAACGATGGAGCTTTCACGGTCGAGTCAGCAACGCGCCCGCCCCACGTCGCACCCGGGGGCGACCATCGAGCCGACATCTGCCAGAACCGCTACTCCTAGTCAAAGGTGAGCCCCAGGGCGCGGTCCACGTTGTTGACCCGAAAGACGGCCACAGTTCGTTCGGTGCCCGGAGTGGCTGTGCCATAAACGTACTCGATATTCACGCCGGCGTCGGCCAGGGTACGGGCAATGCGGGCGAAGCCGCCCGGTTCGTTCTTCATTTCGATGGTGAGCACGGGGATCTCCATGTACGCAGCCCCATACTCCTTGAGCACCTTGATGGCTTTGTCGTGGTCCTCGACGACCATGCGCATGGTGCCCACATCGTGGGTATCGAGCACGGTGATGGCCTTGATATTCACCTTGTGCTCGGCGAGCGAGTCAGCCAGATCGGAGACCACCCCCGCACGGTTTTCGAGGAAAATGGATATCTGCGTTTCCTGTCGAGCTTGAATCGCCATGACCCCTATTGTCCCTTCCATAGCCGGTGTGCCTCGGGATAGGCTGAGGGGAGTCCCCCGCCATTCGCCGCGCCACCCGTCCGCCGATCGGCGCGGCGGAAAGACCTGCCCCCGCCGCCCGCTGTCGCTCGGGCACCGGACAGGGGCGTCGGCGGCTCGATAAACTAGCAGCGGGCAAGCCAGTCGGCAAGTGAGGCCGAAACGATGTCGGAGGGGGTCGAAAATACGGGCGAATTAGACGCGTCGAGGTGACGCTACGATAACGGAGTGCATGCTACCCACGCGGCGGGCGATCGCCGTGTTAGCTACGGTTCATCTGGACGCCGGCGAGTGCTTCGGCCACGTTGTCCACGAAGTCGAACACCTTGTCCAGGCCGGTGACCAGAAACAGGCCCCACACGTGCGTTCCTACGCCGCAGAGCTTCAGACTGCGCCGGTGGGTTCCCACGACGATTTTGCGCAACTTGAGCAGCTTGGCGATGTTGGACGAGTTGAGGTAATCGACACCACTCAGATCGAGCACCAGATCCAAGGAGTCGTTCGCGGTGACCAACTCCTGCAGCGGGGCCAGGTCATCACTGAATGCGGGATCGTCCTGCAATTCGGCGACCACGATGTTCTCTGACCAGTGCTGAAACGACATCGACGCATCCTCGTGGGGGCACCGCTGGGAACCCAGCCCCAGCCATCCGGTTGCCAACCCAAGGCAGACGATACCAGATCGATGCCACGTCTGTCAATGAAGCCTGGCAAGGACTCCGGAGCCTCCCGAGGGTGATCGAGCCGAGGCTAGTCAGTCGGCGGACACCGTTGTGGGGGCAAACGCGAACCCGCGACTCGTGGTTCGCAGCCGCGAGAGAATCAGGCGGCACAACCGGGTGGGGCGGAGGTCCGAGTGGTACGGTGCGACGCAGTGCCCATGACCCAGCGGACACGCGCCCGTTGCCACGCCACAGGGACTGCACTCCAGGGACGGGCTGACAGCCCAAACCATCGAGTAGTCGCCGGCCAGAACCGGGTTGGTGCTGGTGAACAGGGCCAGGAATGGCGTGTTCACGGCGGCGGCCAAGTGCATGAGAAACGAGTCCGGTCCCACGACCATGTCCAGGCTGGCGACCACTCCGGCGAGCGAAGCGACGCGTTCGGTACGGCCCACAAGATTGATCATCCGAGGGGAGTCGGTGGGTAGTTCGCCCCCGACCTCCTCGGCTTGCCCCAGGAGCACGACCAACACACCTCGGCGAATCAGAAGCTGTGCCAGTTGCAGCACCAGCTCGATCGGGTAGGTCCGAGGGTTTTCCGCAGGGCCTAGCGCAATGCCTACACTGGGGTGATTTGATTCGGACGGCAGCCAGGCGTTCACGTCGAAAGACGGTGTGATCAGCGGGGCCGGTCGTCGGGGAAGCGGCGTATGCATGCAGTGACTGAACACGTCGGCCAAGCGCCGGGCCCCGCCGTCGGGAATCGACTCGACGCCTTCGAGCGAGAGGTAGTGAGAGTAGCGACCCAGTTCGTCGGCCGGCAGCGGGTGGGACTGCAGCGTGATCGGAAGATCGATGATTTCCCAGAGCTGGCGTGTGGCCCGGCCGACGGCGACATCGATTCGACAGTTGGGGATTCGGTCGCGAAGGGCCGCCAGGCAGGCGGCGGCCACGAGCGCATCGCCCAACCGCCCGATGAACGGCAAGACAAACCGGGGCTCCTCGACGTCGCGGCCGCGGTAGTGAGGAAGCATGGAATCGAGTGGGCCTATCGCCCGCAAGGCCCCGCCGGCCATGCCGTGGTGAGCCTCATCGTCGTAAAGGACGTACCGTTCACCGGTCCGCAGCTCGTAGGCGGGTCGGCCGCTGTGATCCAGCACGCGGGCGTCGGTGATGGCCTCAACTATCTGCACCTGGTCGTCATCTTGAATTCGGGGCGCGTGCGTGCGACAGTCTGTCGGCAGTGTCGTCGGCTCGCCTGCGGTGCGGCTTTAGAGGTTGCCCCACCACCGAGGTGGTTCGCTGGCCTGGCGTCGGACTGCAACCCGTGGCAGACCCAGTCGAGAGCCGTGGGCCACCATTTGCGGCGGTTGAGCACGGCCTGGTAGAACGCCTATCATGAGGGCCGAGGGTGAGCTTGTCGGAATGGGGTACGAGTCGATGACCGTCTTACATCGATGGCACAATCTTCGCTGGTGGTGGCGCTGGCCGATCAAGTGTGCCGTGGTCGGTGTGGTAGCCTTTGGAATCTATTTTCCGAATCCGTTGCTCTTCCTGCGTCACGTCGATCACTGGCGTAATCCCAACGCGATGATCGACCCGGAACTACCGGCCCTGCAACCGCTGATCCACGAGTTGCACGCCACGCTGGACCCCGAGTTGCCGCCGGGCAAGGTGCTGGCCCGCGTGCAAAAGTTCGTGGAAACAAAAATCGAGTATGCGTGGGACTGGGAGACATGGGGCGCGGCCGACTACCTGCCGACGCTCGCTGAGGTGTTGGCCATGGGTCGCGAGGATTGCGACGGACGAGCGGTGGTGGCCGCATCGCTTTTGAGCGCCCCCCCACTCAGCTATGAGGCTGAGCTGGTCACCGATTTCACGCACGTGTGGGTCAAGACGAACAAGGGCGAAACCATGGGCCCGCCCAAGGATCGGCGCAAGTCGGTCGAAGGTACGAAAGACGGCCTGCGCATTCACTGGAGCACGATTGCCAATTTGCCCAAAGCGATGGCGTACGGCGTGGCGGTGTTTCCTTGGGAGCGAGAGGTGGTCCTTATTCTGGCGGTGTGGCTGATGACGCTCGGCCGGGGATGGGGCGTGCTTCGCGCTGTGGTGCTGCTCGGATTGTTGGCTGGGGGGCTGTGGTGCCTGCGTCTGGGCGGATCGAGCCCGTACCATCCGACCGTGTGGCTCCAATGGGTAGCCGTATTGCATTTTCTTGTCGCCGTCGCGGTTGCCGTTGCAGGGATACCCAAGGCACGAATCGCGTTGTCGCATGACATCGTCGAGGGTGCCCGTCGGTGACCGCAACGGAGAGATTCGGCGTTGGTCACGGGCAAGAGTCCGCGCGAACTGAAGTTCGCGGCTCGATGAAGAAACGCGAAAGTCGAATCCTGGGCGTTGTAAGGAGATGTCACCGCTGGCGGCGTTGCTTTCGCGTCGTCGATGAGATCGATAGAATACTGCCCGAGAAGCGTCGAACAACAAATCATCAATGGAGGATGAATGACATGAAGCGGAGAATAACCAGGACCATCGTGGCCACGTTGACATTCACTCTGCTAGCCATGCCGGTGTGGGGTCAATTCGGTACGGCCTACTCAGCGCCCAAGATCGCCTACTTCGACCTTCGGGGACCGGTAGCCGAACGCCCCGTCGACGAGATGATGAGCCTGTTCGGCGGGTCGGTGCCGCCGACGCTCAAGCGGTTGGTCGAGCGTTTCCAACAGGCCCGCGATGACGACGAAATCAAGGCAGTGGTGATGACGTTGGAGGGCGTTCAGGTCGGCTGGGCGCAGATGGAAGAGCTGCGTCACGCCATCGCTCAGGTCCGGGCGGCGGACAAGGAAGTCTATGTCCATGCAGATTCGTTGAACCTCATCACCTACCTCCTGGCGTCCTCGGCGTCCGAAGTCAGCTTGGTGCCGACGGGCGAGTTGTGGCTGCTCGGTTTGTATGGAGAGACTCCGTACCTCAAGGGGCTGCTGACCAAGATCGGCGTGCAGGCCGACTTCCTGCAAATGGGAGACTACAAGAGCGCCGCCGAACCGCTGCTCCGCGACGGCCCCTCGCCGGAATCGGAGGAGATGACCAACTGGCTGCTGGACAGCCTGTACGATTCGGCGCTGGGCATGATCGCCGAGTCGCGCCAGATGTCCAAGTCGAAGGTCAGCGATCTGATCGACGACGGCCCCTACCTGGCTGAGGAAGCCCTGGAGGCGGGTCTGATCAACTCGGTCCAGTATCGTCAGGATTTCGTCGACGGGTTGAAGAAGCGTTACGGCGGCCAGACCAAGTTCGTCAAGAACTACGGCGCAAGCAAGGGCCCTTCGTTCGGCTTCGATTCCGCATCTGATCCGTTCACCATGATCAAGAATCTGACGTCGCTGTTCACTGGAGCGTTGACCGGCGACGACTCGGAAACGACCCGAGCGAGCATCGGCATCGTCTACGTCGAGGGTCCCATCTCGACGGGCCGTGAAGAATCCAGCCCGTTCGGCGGTTCGACCGGAGCCAAGAGCACCTCGATCCGCAAGGCCCTAGACGAGGCGGCCAACGACAACTCGATCAAGGCAGTCGTGCTGCGGGTGGACTCTCCGGGCGGCTCGGCGTTGGCCAGCGAGATCATCTGGAACGCCACCCAGCGCGTCAAGGCCAAGAAGCCGCTGGTGGTTTCCATGGGCAACGTGGCGGGCAGCGGCGGCTACTACGTCGCCTGCGGAGCGGATGCCATTTTCGCCGACGCTATGACCATTACCGCGTCGATTGGGGTCATCGGGGGCAAGCTGGTGACCACCGAGATGTGGAACAAGTTGGGCGTCAACTGGTCACCTCATCAGCGCGGCAAGAACGCGGCGATGATGAACACGTCGCGCCCGTTCAACGACTACGAACGTGGACGCATCCACAAGTACATGGACGACGTCTACACGGTCTTCAAGAAGCGCGTCGTCGACGGCCGGGGCAAGGCGCTGACCAAGCCCATCGACGAGATGGCCGGCGGGCGGGTCTACACCGGTGAGCAGGCCCGTGACCTGGGTCTGATCGATCAAATCGGCGGGCTACACGATGCGGTCCGGCACGCCGCCAAACTGGCTTCGATCGGCGACTACGAAACGCGCGTCATTCCCGCTCCCAAGGGCATCCTGGAGCTGCTGATGGAGGGATTCGGCGGCGGCGGCAGCGAGGAGGAGGACACGATTCGACTGGGCGCTTTACCGACCGTCGGCATGGGCCCCTGGTCCAGCGGACTGGGGCAGGCGATGTTCGATCCGGCTTCCCCCTTCACGGAGCAGGCTGGGATCCTGTTTCCCTTGTTGCAACGCCTCGATCCGCAGCGCGTGGATGCGATCATGCAGGTGTTGATGACCCTGGACATGATCGAGCGTGACGGGGTAGCGTTGATGATGGAGCCTATTGTTTTTCGGTCGATGCCGTAGCGCGTAGTCCGGCTGAGAACGTCAGGTATCCGTATCCGAGCCGCGACCGTAAGGGAGCGGTCTTCTGCGACCCAGGCGTTACGCTGCGCGTCCGCTCCCTCACGGTCGCGGCTCGGTTTGTCGCAATCTCGGTAAGTTGCAATCTTTCCAACTAGTCGCGATTATTCCAGGTCGTTGCCAAAACGGCATGGAGGGATCGCGATGGAATGCAAACGATTAGCCTTGGTGGCGGCGGAGGGGTGGCACGGTCTGGTACTCCATGCCCTGAGAGGCAGGCTGCCGCTGCATCGCTATCCACGGCCTGGAGTACCAGACCGTGCCACCCATCATTGCACCACTGAAGAAGCACTAGGGCGGATGGAGGAATGGCGATGACCTGGATGCGAATCGGCCTGGGACTATCCCTTGGGCTTACGGGGTTGGCGGCGTTTCCCTTGGAAACCCGAGCCTGGGACGAGACCGGCCACACGATCGTCACCGAGCTGGCCGTCAGGTTGATGCCGGCCGACATGCCCGCGTTCCTGCGCACGCCGGAGCACGCCGCCCGACTCAACTACCTGGCCACCGAGCCGGATCGGTGGCGCAACACTCGCCTGGCGCCGATGGGGCACGTCAACAAGCCGGAGCACTACTTCGACATCGACTTGCTGGACCAATACGAGCTGACGACCGACACGCTGCCTCGCTACGGGGGCGACTTCATCGCGGCGATGGCGGTTTACAAGGCCAAG
>JADFPW010000171.1 GCA_022562105.1 Planctomycetota bacterium | reverse complement strand
TTCCTCACGCGGGGCGTGATGGATGGTTTGGATGAGTGGACCCCGACGGCTGATTTAAATACTTCAAAACACTCGTCCGACACGAGCGTGTTCCGCAGCCTGGATGGTCTGATTCGACGTCGGTTGCGGCGAATCCTGCTCAAGCGTCATTGCCGAAATGACCACAACGGTCGAGAACCGGCGCGGTATCGTTGGCCGAACGCCTACTTTGCCAAGCATGGGCTGTTCAGCATGAAAGGAGCCCATGTTTGGCTCCGTCAATCCGTGGCCCGCTGAACCACCGACCGGAGAGCCGGATGTGGGAGAACCGCTCGTCCGGTTAGGAGGGAGGGGAGACCGGGCCACCGGTCTTTCCTACCCCTATCGAGAGCGATACCGCCTCCTAGCGCTTTCGTTCCAGGTGTCTTTTCGGGTCTCAGGCGTGTCCTGCCAGCCTCGGTCTGCGGGAGCGTTTCGCCGGCGTAGCGATGCAGCTGAGTGGCCCGGGCGAATCGATCCGCTCTTCGACCGGGGCCGTAAGTAAAGCACTTCTGTCATTTTACCGCTCTCACTTTACGATCTGGCTTTATCGAGCCCTTTCGGCGAAGAATTGTCGCCATTTGTCAAAAGAAAACGGTGGAATATCGCCTCGAAGACCCGATAATGCCGACGAGCGGTGGGCTGAGTTCGGGTGGTGCCAGACGAAATGGGGGCGCACCCAGGGAGTGCCCAGCCGATCATCGCCGTCAGTGTCCAAACGTGGTCGCTGACTAAAAGTGACAGGGTGCAAACAGCCGGCGCGGGCTGCTGCGCTCCGTCGTTCATTCGGCATCACTAAGCGCGGAGGATAGACGATGACCAGCCGCAAGCCTGGCAGGCCTGTGTTCTATGTGACTGCGGGGATACTGGTAGCCGCATTGGCTTGGACCCAGGATGCTACCGCACAAGACCAACCCCCCGGTACGGCCGGAACGACTGCCGAGAGTCAGGCAGGATCGGAGGACGAAGCGTCCCAAGCTCCGCTTCCCGCTCCCAAATACCTGAACTTGCGTTATGACGAGGACTTCAGCTACCTGGACAGGGCGGAGGGATCCTATCACCCAGACATGTTCGACGTGATCAAGAACATTGATCTAGGGGATGATTGGCGTCTGAGTTTGGGCGGCGAGTTCCGAGTTACCATCGAGTCGGAAACGAACAAGGCGTTCGGGGCCACCGAGCCGGCCAACGACACGTTTCAGCATTATCGCTATTTCCTGCATGCCGATGTGCGCTACAGGAATGTGTTTCGCGTGTTCGTCCAGGGCGCGGTGGTGCATGATGAGGATCGCGATCTGGCGTTCCGCGGGAGCGACGAGAACATCGCCGATCTGCAGCAGTTGTTCTTCGACCTGCGCGTTTGGGGTGGCGACGAGCGACCGGTGACCCTGCGCGTCGGTCGACAGGAGTTGCTATACGGTAATGAACGGTACGTGTCACCATTGGAC
Organism: Planctomycetota bacterium; assembly: GCA_022562105.1. Lineage (GTDB taxonomy): Bacteria > Planctomycetota > Phycisphaerae > UBA1845 > UBA1845 > JADFPW01. Next base: position 7,893 of record JADFPW010000171.1, on the reverse strand, counting down.
TGGGCCAGCACGCGCCGGCGTTTCGATGCCGTCAAGCTGTTTTGGACCTATCCGGATTGGACGGTCGACATGTTCTACGCCAAGCCGGTCGTGGTCCAGCGCCGCCAGCGCGATCGCTACAACGAGGACTTTGACTTCTACGGCCTATACGTCACCTACACGGGGATTCCGCGACACGGCCTGGACCTCTACGCGTTCGCGGTGGACAACACCGGCTCCCCGGTCAATCCAAACGGAAAGGCCGGCGACAAGAGCACCTACACCCTGGGCTCGCGATTCTGGGGAAAAACCGGCGGATTCGACTATGAAACGGAGCTGGCAGGCCAGTGGGGTCATTGGGCCGGCGATACCGTCCAAGCGTGGAGTTGGGCGACCACGGCGGGATACACCTTCTCGGAGCTGAAATGCCAGCCTCGCCTGGGGCTGGGTTTTGATTGGGCCAGTGGCGACGACAATCCGACCGATGGCAAAGTCGGGACATTCGACCAGTTGTTCCCGCTCGGTCACACGTACCTCGGGTTCATGGATCTGATCGGGCGCCAGAACATTACGGCTGCCCGTGCCGATCTGTCGGCCTGGATCGTTCCCGGCTCGGTGAAGGGTGCGATCGCCTATCATGCGTTCTGGTTGACCCATCCGGAGGACGCCCTATACAACGCGGCTGGGGGCGTCGTGCGGCGCGATCCCACGGGCGACAGTGGGCGAAAGGTCGGCCAAGAGATGGACCTAACGGTCAAGTGGAAGTTGGACGCCCACTCCAATGTGCTGTTGGGATACTCACATTTCTGGGACAGCGACCTCATTACCAACACGGGGCCGAGCGAGGACGCTGATTTGTTCTACGTGCAATACCAGTTGAAGTTCTAACGAGTGTCGGGAGTGAGCCGCCGGAGGCTCGATTGCGGGCCGACGGGTGGACTCAACCTTATTTGTCAAGGAGATGATGACCATGCTTAAGAGAGCAAAGAACTGTGCATTGATCCTCGGTTTGGCTACTCCGTTCCTCTTCTCGGGGTGTCCAATCAATCTGGCGGGAACGCTTCGGGATGCCGCATTCGACGGCGCCGCAGACGCCGTCCAGTCGGCCACGTTTGACGTCGTCGACGGGTTCATCCCGGATGACCTTCTTGGCGGTGACGACGCCGACGCCGAAGAGTAACGTCATCAAACCAACTCCTGGGGGTGGACTGCCGGTGGCGGCGAACGGGAAAACCGCTCCAGCGGACCCTTGTGCGATGGATGTGGGTTGCAGCGTTCGCTAAGTGCGCCGGCGGCGCCCCGGGGATTGGATGAGGGAGTAGACGCACTGGCCGTGGGCACTCGCTCCAGCCGCGACGCTCGGGTACGTCCCGGCGGCTAGTGCTTGGTCACTCACGTTTCGAAGAGTGGCACGGCCTGGTACTCCAGGCCGTGGAGGGGGCAGGTAGCCGATCCATCGCTCTGCACGGCCTGGAGTACCAGACCGTGCCACCCGTCATTAAACCCCTGATGGAGCACTAGCCCTGACGGAACACTAGAACGAATGTGGGCAGCGTTGGCGGCGGCACATTCGGCCGGCGGCTCGTCGATAGCGCTGGCAAAGGGATAGTCCCCGTCGGCCCCATGCAGAGTCCCGTCTGGCCACCATACCGGATTCGTCTGTTCGTCGAGCAATGTTGAACCCTCGTCGTAGCTGTCGTAGCATGACCGCAGCTTCGGGGAGGTTGACTGATGGACGAGCATGCAGTTCGAGAACTACTCGAATCCGTTCGGCAGGGTCACTCGTCAATCGACGAAGCCCTGGGCCGTCTCCGCTCCCTGCCGTTTGAAGATCTAGGATTCGCCAAGCTCGATCACCATCGGGATCTGCGGTGCGGCTTTCCCGAGGTGATCTACTGCGAAGGCAAGACCACCGAGCAGGTGGTGACGATATTCGAGGCTCGCATCGGCAAGGGGGGCAACGTATTGGCCACCCGCGTAACCGCCGAGTTGGCTGGCGTCCTGCTGAAGCGTTTTCCGGGGGCCGAGAATTGTCCTGCCGGACGCACGATAACCTTGCGACAGCGGCCAGCCGTGACCGGCGAGGGCCGGGTGACCATTGTCGCCGCGGGAACCAGCGATCTGCCGGTGGCCGAGGAAGCTCGGGTCACCGCCGAGATCATGGACCAGCAAACCGAGTCGATCTACGATGTCGGCGTGGCCGGCATTCATCGCTTGCTGGCCCACACCAAGACGCTACAGTCGGCCAGCGTGGTGGTGGTGGTGGCGGGCATGGAGGGGGCGTTGGCCAGCGTGGTCGGTGGGATGGTCGATTGCCCCGTGATCGCCGTGCCGACCAGCGTTGGGTACGGAGCCAGTTTCGGGGGCTTGGCAGCACTGTTGGCGATGCTCAACTGCTGCGCCGCCGGTGTCACGGTGGTCAACATCGACAACGGTTTTGGGGCCGGCTATACGGCGGCCCTGATCAATCGGCAGGCGTTGACACGATCGGTGGCCAAGCCCGACGACTCATGATCTAGCCAAAGGTGTTGGATTCGTGCGATATCCTCGGCAAGGGGAACCTTCGCCAGGACGGCCCCAAACCCATGCGACGCCTGAATGCCATGAGAACCGTTCGCTCCATTCCATCGCTCCCGGATCGCTCAGCTGAGGCTCACAAGGGAATGGTGGGCCGAATCGCCGTGCTGGCCGGACGCCTGGACGAGCAAGGCATGGTGGGAGCCGCGGCGCTGACCGCCAACGGCGCCCTGCGAGCCGGTGCAGGGCTCGTCCAAGTTATTACCACCGCCGAGGTCCAGCCGCTCATCGCCCTGCTGGCCCCCTGCGCCACCACTCGAACCTGTCCGACGAGTTCGGATGAGCTCCGTAGGATCCTGGTCACCGAGTTCGGCGCCGACGTCGTGGCCGCCGGACCCGGACTGGCACCCATGATTCAGGCTGAACATATTCTCGACCTGCTCGACAACTTTTCCGGGTCGATAGTGCTCGATGCCGACGCCCTGAATCGCTTGAGCGCTCATGGTCGGTGGAAGGCACGTTGGCCCGCCCAGGTCGTGGTCACTCCTCATCCCGGGGAGATGGCCCGTTTGCTCGTCGGCTTCGGATTGGACGTTTCCGCAAACGATCGAACTGCGGCGGCTAGGGCGTTAGCCGAGGCCACTGGGGTCACCGTTGTTCACAAGGGCGCCGGAACCGTGGTCACCGACGGAGCCGATCTCTATGTCAACGGTACTGGCAATTCGGGCATGGCGACGGCTGGCGCAGGTGACGTGTTGACCGGTGTCATCGCCGGCTTGCTCGGGTCGGGAATGTCCACGTTTGATGCCGCAGTCTTGGGTGTCTACCTACATGGATTGGCGGGCGACATCGCGGCCGAGGAGGTCGGTTGCCTGCCGCTGACCGCTATGGACATCCTCGACTACCTTCCGGAGGCGTTTGCCGAAATGGAAAGCAAGGAGGAGTAGCGTCGGTCTGCCAGTAGGGTGGTAGCGACCGCGGCGGTATGATCGAGCGTGCTCATCGACGCTTGAGTACTTAACGAAACACTCACAAGCCCATGGATCGCCATCCATGGGACTAACAGGCGATCCTATCCCATCGGTTCGACGAATCTCGACCCCGCTCCGTAGCGCACCAGCCGCCCAACGGGTTCGGGTGTTGCAGCGCGATTTGATTGGGTGGTCCGAGACGAGTGCGTGGAAGCACCTGCCCGGTCGCCTTCCCCGTGATCACGGATCAACCGTAGCCCAGCCACGTCAGGGTGCAGCGCGAAGTATGCGTCCATCTCCGCACCCGACATCACCATGAAGGCCGTGGAAAGCGCGTCCGCGAGGGCGGCAGAAGTCGCCAGTGCCCAGGCTCCGGTCGCGCCTTGGGCCGCTTGACCCGTTCGCGGGTCCACAATGTGCTCGCCGTGCAGCGTCGTTCCGGAACCCGCTAGCGCTTGGTCGCGCATACGAACGTAGCCCAGCAAGGACGACTGCTCGTCCGGGTTGCGAATCCCCACGGTCCAATCGGATTGTTGGGGCGCCCGGCCGAGGGCGTATAGCGTGCTCTGGCCGCTGTGAACAATGGCCGCCTCGATGCTCCAATCGCGTAGGAGGTGGATCATCTGATCGAGCGCGTACCCCTTGCCGATGCCGCCGAGATCGACCCTCAGATTGGCAACGCATGCGGTCACGCGGCGTGTGGGCCGATCCAGCGCCATGGCCGACGATTGTCGACTGTCGATTGGCGATTCCCGATCGGTTAGGGCGGCGGGTCGAGATCCCGGCGCGCCGGGAGTACTCCAGGCCGTGGGACTGCTGCCCACCGTCACATCAAATGCACCGTGGGTGTCAACCTGGACCTTCGCCGCCAGTTCAAGACAGTCGAACGTGTCTGCCCCCACCACGACCGATTGGCCGGTCTGCAGCCTATTGATGCGTGCCACATCGCCTGAATCCACGAACCGGCTCAGCTCCTCTTCGAGTCGATCGACCTCGTCAAATGCGGCCTGGGCGGCGTCCTGGGCATAGTCGGGCGCCTGACCGGCGATCCACACTTCCCAGATACAGGCCATCGCCCGATGAGAGAATCGGTGGCATTGACTGCCGGCGGCGATGGAATAGGCGGATGAGTCCACCGGTTCGCTCATTCGCCGACTCCGACGGCATCGCCCGGGTTAGACCCTTCCTGGGTTGCGAACGCCTCCCACAAAGCGCGATCCACATAAACCAGCAGAACGACATCCGGACGCAGGCCGTAGTGACTGAGATGGTAGTCGTTGTGCATCCGCTCCTCGACCCTCGACCGAAAGGTGTCAGAGACGATAACCACCGGGGCATCAACGTCGGTCGGCGGCTCGGCATCCCAGTACCCGACCCGTTCGAGTCGGCGAAGGTACCATGGCAGCGGCCAGGGATTCTCGGCTATCACCTTGGTGAGCATGGCCTCGCCATCCGGATGCACTGCTGAGAGGCGTTCGATCCAGTCGCCCAGTCGCATCACGTCGCGTAGCGGCTGGGCGTAGACATACGGGTTTCGATAATCTCCGGCAAAGCGAAAGCTCGCCCGATGGGCCTGCCATCCCAAATGGACCGCCGCTGCGAGGATCAGAGCAAGCGTCGCCATCCGACACGCGATTGCACGACCCCGAGAGCGCATCGAAGCCGCAAGCGAGTTCCCATTCTGCATGACCACGGCGGCGCCGATTCCGGCGAGCACAATCATAGGCTGCACGAACTCAACCATGGACCACGGCGTCTTATAGGGAATGATCGAATAGGCGACCATCATCAACAGCGTATAGATCGCCAGAAACTGCACCATACTCCGGTGGTTGTGTGGAGGAGTTAAGGGGTGGCACTCTCTGGTACTCCAGGCAGTGGGGCGTCCTGCGATCTTCCCCCCGCCGATTAGCGCTACTGCCCCTCCCAGGGCCGCCATGATGACGATGAACGCCTCGCTCCAGGCAGGCCCCCCCGGATACCGGCTCAATAGCAGCAGCTTCAGATAGTAGTACCACGGCTGCTGGTGGATTCCGCCACCAGCCCGATCAAGATAGATGGCATAGCTTGCTACGGAATCCCACGGCCCGCGCATGTTTGTCAGGAATCCGGAGTACAATAGAGCCGACACCGTCACACCCAGGGCAACGGACACGGCGAGCACACAGCCCCGGCGGCGCCAGCCGAACGGCTCCGCATCGCGGTTGCAATGGCGCCTCCAGAGCAGCGTCCCGATCAATGCGATCAGCATGCAAGCGAATGAAATAATGCACGTTTCCTTGGTGGCGTGCATCAGCCCGGCGCACACACCGGTCGCCAGAGACCATCGCCGACGTTGGGTGTGAACGTATCGCCAGCCACAACCAAGAACGGCCAACGTGAAGAATGCCAGTAGGGATTCCTGAATGTAGTAGCGGCTGTAGAAAGTTAGAGCGGGCGACGCGGCCGTCAGCACCGCCGCAGCCACGAGTGTGCGCCGGGCGACACCTCCACTGAATAGTGGCAGCAGTAGGATCATCCCCACGCCGAACAGCACGGGAACCACGCGCAGCATGGTCTCGGTCATGTCACCGAATGTGCGGACACCGTTTATCCACAGCACCGGTAGCGTCGAGTAGTACAGTGTGGGGCCGTGGTATTCGTATGGATCGTATTGGTAGGTACCCGTCTCCCGGAGTGTCTCGAGCTTGTAGGCGTGGACAGCCTCATCGCCGTGCATGGGCCGCCGGTCGAGATCAGGAAGCCGAAGGGCCGCTGCGATCACTGCAGACAGGATAATCGCAGCGACAAAATGCCATCCGCGCATCATTTGACCGGCAGGCCGAACACCTCAACTTCTGTGTAGTGGTTCTGGTCGTCGGACGTGCTGCCGTTGCTGTAAAGGCGCACATATCGTCCGACGACGCCTTTGGCGTCGATCAGTCTTCCCTCGTAGGTGTCCCAATACTCCTTGTCCCGACCCAGCCCCAGGCCGGACGAGTTGTCGTGATCGTTGTTGTACAAGGTGGTCACGCCGCTGATGAAGTCCCTGTCGTCAGACACCTGCACGATCACGTCATGGTAGACGCGGGCGCTGCCGTGATAGTGCCACACGACGACGGCATGAATGGCGAAGCCGCGTTCCAGATCGATCTGTGCGTACTGGAGCCCGGGCCCGAGTTCGACATAGCTTCCTTCGCTCGCTTCCTTGTCCCCGTCGGTGATCAGTTCCGCCTCGCCGATGATGGGATCGTCGTCGCTGCAGCGTACCTTTTTGCCGGCGGAGATGTTGGCCGTTCCCTTCGGAGTCAAGAGGGGCGGTCGCCTTCCCTTGCGCGGTTTCTCCAGGTTGCTGTTCGGAGGGATATGCTTGGGCGTGCCCTTGAACGCCGGCTTCGGCAGTTGCAACGGTAGTGGCGCAAGAGGGGTGGCTACTTCATCGGTCGATGAAACTGCCTCATCCACCGCCCGAGACGGCGGAGATTCTTGACTTCGTGAAGGAGTGGTAGTCAGTGCCAAGCATACCGTCGCCGTGAGAGACGATATACAGAATCGAATCGAGCGTGGATTCATGGTAGCCTCCGTTCTTTCATCTGACTTGCCATCGCCGAATCGCTAGACGCGGAATAGATCCGGGCTCAGCGTGATCTTCTGACCTGTGTCAACCGCCCGATTGGCGGCCAGCACCGACACTGCGGTCGCATAGGCCACTTCCGGCGGACACGTTAGCGGCGATCCGTAACGCATGGCGTCGAAGAAGTTCTCCAGGTGCAGTTGGTGCAGCGGCTTATTGATATCAACATCCAACCGCTGACCCTCGGTGTCACTATCACCGGCGGTCAAGGTCTCGCCGACTTTGAGCACCATGGCCTCGGCGTCCATGGTTTCGATCTTGGCCGCCTCATCCTCCCATTCCTTTCGAACCGCGTGGGCCTCGCGGAACACGAATCCCTTCCTGGGATCCTCAGAGATCACCAGGGAACCCTGATCGCCCATGAATGTCTCGTAGAATCCGCCGTGGCTTGTCGTATTTAGCACTTGATAGAATGCTCGCACGACGCCGGACGGCGTGCCGTACTCATAAATGCACATGACGTTGTCGTACCAGTCCCGACCCTTTTGCATGGAATAGTAGTCCAGCCCGCCGCTGGCCATGACCGATCGTGGCTCCGTCTTGAGGAACCAATTGAATACGTCGATCTGATGCGAGCCGAGGTCGGCCATCGGCCCACCGGAATAACGACGATACCATCTCCAGTTCCGAAAGGCGTCCATCGAGTCGTATCCGTGGCGTTTCAACGTCGCGGGGTCCAGATCCTTGCCCTTGGGCCAGCCGCGTTCGAGCAAGTGGGCCCGATTCCACTGGCCGTTGCAGTGCGTGACGCGACCCAGAAGCTTATCGCTGTGTATCAGGCGCATGGCCTGGGCATATCGGGGATTGCTGCGA
>JADFPW010000170.1 GCA_022562105.1 Planctomycetota bacterium | reverse complement strand
AACGTCGATACGGGCCGTTTTCGGAGATATTCTCGATGCCTTCGCCTTGACTCGGCGGCATGGGCCACCGGTCACTCCCGAGGCGCGATCGCTGGCGCGCTGTTGCTCGGGGTCGGATCGTCAGTCGCACGTACCGAAACGGGCCAGGACGAAACCGCTGTCTAGCGGGTCGACGCTGCCGTCGCCGTTCAGGTCGGCCGCGTCGCATGAGGGATCGCCGGTCCCCACCGGACAGCCGAAGCGGGCCAGCACGAAGCCGATGTCCAGCGGGTCGACGTTCCCGTCGCCGTTGAGGTCGCCCTGGCACGGTTCCTCGTCGCCGCAGACGATAATCTCGACTTGGAAGTTGTCCACGCCGGCTTCGGTCAGCGAATCATTTGTCGGGTCGCCTGTGGAGAACCTCACACGCATATTGTCCGTAGGCTCCACGAAGTCGCTCACCGTAAAGGCAATATCTTGCCACTCGTCGCCCGCACCACCCACCTCATCAACCAACGTCCAGGTGTCACCGCCATCGTTGGTGACCTCGACGGTGAAGACGTCGGAGGTGCCGAAACAGGTTCGGAACCACCGGGAGTAGGTGATGGTGCCGTCGGTGCCGGACAGATCGAAGACCGGGGAGGTCAGGAAGGTAAACGCGCCGTCCACATCGCTGTCGGTAGCGGTGGAACAATCTTCGTCGTCCACGCAATTCTGGGTCACAAACGCCATGACCGCGTCCCCGTTGGTGGCGTCGGCATCCGGGGCCATGACCCCACAGGCTCCGTGGATGGTGATATTGGGCTCAGCCAACTCCCATTCGCCCGCCGTAAGCGACTCATCACTGAAAACCTCCCAGCCGGAAACATCGTCTTCCAGGGTGTCGCGGAGCAGGATCTCCGTACCGGCGGCGGCCACCGCCTCATGGGTGACGGCTGGGGCATCGGCGGGATCGAAGAACTCCTCGCCGCCGACCAGGGACGCCGAGACGTAGAAGCGGTAATCGGTGAGGCAGGTCTGGCCGGGCAGCGTCGCCTCGTACAGGCCGTCTCCGATCTCGGTCATGGGAATCTCATCGAAAGCCCCGCCGTCGATGGACAGGTAGAGTAAGCCGCTGTTGGGCTGCAACTCGACTTCGCCGGTCGATGCGACTTGAACAGTTAGCAGTAGATCCTCATCGGGGGGAACGAAGGTGGGTAGCCCCGCCGGATAGGAGAACGCGATACCCTCGGGAATCACGTTGATGAAGATGTCGTAACCTTCGCACTTTCCTACGATCAGGTCGAGCCAGCCATCCTGGTTCAAGTCGATCGCCACCTGGTCGTGTACGCCGTTGGGAGTCAGGGAACCCAGCGGAAGCGTATCGATGAGGTTTCCCGATCCGCTGACGCCGGTGTTGCGAAGCAGTTTCGCCTCGCCGGTGCATGTCGGTGCGTCCACATCCACGTCGGCGACCATCACATCGTCGAACGAATCGTTGTTGAAATCGGCGATCAGCGTGTTCGAACCGAAGCCATTCGTGGAGCTGGCCGCAGTGTAGGCGATGAAGTTCACCGTCCCATTGGGGTTGGTCCCCGTGTTGATGACATAGCGGTCCGTTCCATCGTCGGCCACGTAGAAGTCCAGGTCGCCGTCGTTGTCCAAATCGAATATTGCGAAATGATAGGCTCCACCGTTGTAGGCGACCTGCATGGTGTCAAAAAAGCCGGTGCCGTCGTTGAAGGCGATCTCGACCGGACCGTCCTCGCACTTTATGATGTCTTGCGCCCCATCGCCGTTCATGTCGACGATCTGCGTGTGGGTTCCGAAAACCGAAGTGGTAAACGGACCGTCGGCCGAGCTGGCCGTGATGCGCAGGTCGGTTTCCTCGGTAAAGAATCCGGTGCCGTCGTTCATGAGCAACCGGTCTTCGCTGCCGGAGTTGTACTCTACGAAGTAAAGGTCCGGTCCGTTGAGGTCATCGATATCGCCGGCGGCGACGCCGCAGTAGACGGGCGAATCGAGGAAAGGCAGGCGGTCGGGCTCCCACACGTAGCCCTGCCACTCGCCGTCGATCTCGCCCTGGTTCATGTACAGGCGAGGCTGAGTGTCATTGGCCGGCGCGGTGACGATATCCAACCAGCCGTCGCCGTCCACGTCGATGAGTATCACGTCACGATCGGTCGCGGGGATGAGAAACTCAGGGATCAACTCGGCCGTTCGATCAACCAGCACCCCGTTCTCGTTCATGAACAGCACGTTCGGCAGATCGCCGGCGCTGCTGCCGTTGTCCACCTTGCGTACGACCACCAAGTCATCGTCGCCGTCCAGATCGACATCGCCGACGGCAAAATCCTTCTCGGCCACGTCGTCCAATCCGACGCCGGCGTCGGCGATCATCCGAGTCGCGGATTCCTCGATGAACTCGACCCAGCCGCTGGCGAAAACGGCCCGCGGCGCGACGACCAGGGCCACCGCAAGACCCAGGCATACCCCTACCCTGGGCCGGCCCGTTAGCCGATCAGCCCTTATGCAACTCCTCTTCCCGTGCTTTCGAGTGTTGATGGGCTACGCCTCCCGCGCCAAGGTCACGCGTTGAAGAGCCCTTGAGATGCCCACTTCGGGCTCCGGACAAACTCAAGGAGATTATACCACAAACCGCTGAGCAAATGGGCACAAACAGATCAAGACAACCCTCGAACAGCACACACCCGCCCCGCCTACCTCGGCTCTCGCCAGTAGTAGGTCCGTATCACCTGGGCGAGTCTGACACGTGGCATCAGGTTCCTTTGACGGGCCGCTGTAACCAGTGTCTCGATCCCGTCAACGCCCATTCCAGGAGCCGGAGGCACTGGCGCGTGACACGACTATTCTACGCATGACGCCCTCGCTGGTCTAGTATGACGACGCTAGAACCTTCGACTCCGGCCCGCAATCGCCGATTCGGCGACTGGGGCAACCGCGTTTTCGATGGCCCCAGCAGCGATCCACGGCGAAAGTAGCGCCGTCCTACTAGGGACATTCACCAAACCGGGCCAGCACGAAGCCGCTGTCCAAGGGATCAACAATGCCGTCGCCGTTCTGGTCGGCGGCATCGCATGAGGGATCGCCGGTCCCCACCGGGCAGCCGAACCGGGCCAGGACGAAGCCGGCATCGAGCGGATCCACGATTCCGTCCTCGTTTGCGTCACCTTCGCACGGCACCTGATCGTCTGGGCACAGAGAGTAAACGTAGATCGCGCCGGCGACGTTCCCGTATTCGTTGTTATCCATCATTGCCCCCACCAGGACCGTGTCGCCGATAACGGCGGACGCGTAACCGAAAGCGTCGCCGTGCTCCCCGTCGAAGGCCAACAGTTCCATATCCTCGATCCACTCGGTCCCGTTGAAGCGGAAGACGTAGGCCGAGCCGCTGTCCACGCCTTCGTGGAAATGCTTGTGGGCCCCGCAGATGATCACGTCGCCGTTGATCGCAGGGTTCTCGCAGAATACGTCATCGCCCGATCCGTCCGAGGGTTCGAGTTTTGCCTCCTCGACCCACTCTTCTCCGTTAAAGCGGAAGACGTACGCAGCGCCATCCGCGCCATTGTGGACATGGGGAAAGGGCGCCCCAACCACTACCACGTTGCCATCGAGGCTGACCGCCACCCCGTGGCCGAATTCGGCATACTCCTGCGGGTCCGACGCCCGCAGTTCGGCTTCCTCGATCCAATTCGTTCCGTCATATCGGTAGATGTAGACTGCCCCGGATTCATCGACGTCGCCGAAGTGGTTGTGGTCATGGGCTCCGACAGCGATCACATCTCCGCCAATGGCGAGCCCGTGGCCGAAAATGGTCGTGGGTAGCGGGGTCCGAAGCCAGCAGCTTGGTCTCATTCCAGTCGGTCCCATCGAAGCGGAAGACGTAGGCGGCTCCGTTTTCGTCGTTGCCGAGGTCGCTGTGTTTTCTCGCACCGCAAACCACGACATCGCCATCGAGGGCGAGATGGTACGAGAAATCGTCATTTTGTCCCGGGTCCGACGGCCGGAGTTGGGCTTCTTCAAACCATTCCGATGACTCTGGATCAAAGCGATAGACGTGCGCCCGCTCATCCGCCTGCGGACCACTACCATTGGATGCGCCGCAGACCGCTACGTCGGCGGTAATGCCGCCCCAGGCGCAGAAAAAGTCATTGATCCCATTGATAGGGTTGATCAGCTTGGCCTCTTCGATCCACTCGCTCCCGTCGAAGTGGTAGATCCATGCCGAGCCCTCGTCGTCGCCCCCGTCGATGTCATCCTTGGAGAGCCCAATCAGAGCCAAGAGGCCGTCGCCGTTGATGTCGGCACTGACCGCCACGTGGTAGCCTACGCTATCGCCGGCCTCAGTATCCGAGGGAACCAGCTTCTCCACCGCACACACCTGACCGAGAACCAACGCTGACCCCGGCCCCGGGGCAAACAATGCGATCAAGCCAACCGCTACCATCCAAACCCAACTCTTGCGAGCCACGACAGGCCTCCTTCCGAGAATAAGTTCACCAATCCCCAAGACGCGACACGTCGCTCGGCAATCCAAACGGCACCCTCAAAGATCAAATCATACGGAAGACCGCAAGACATTACAAGTACGATCGGCGGGTCTCTGTCCCGAAATCGGGTCACACCATACGCCGATAGAGGCGGTCGCGATCGACGTTCAATTGCTGCGAACGCTCCTGCGCGAGTACGAGCCCAAGCTCGACCATTGCATCCGCGGGAAACTCGCCGCCCACAGACAGTCGACCTCGAGAATGCTCCCTCGGAGACGTGGATGGGTATATTTGCCCTGGCAACCTTACGCCAGGCGGCAGGGCGAGGTGTTACCGGTTATCGGCGGCGTCCGTTTCATCGAAATGGGATTCGGGGTCGTGGGTACCTGCGGGAATGCGGATGGATTCCACAAGCTCCACCACGTGGGCGGGCGGCGGCGCCGTAAAGCGGGAGACGGTGAAGGTCACGACGAAGTTGAGTAGACAACCCACCGCCCCGATCCCCTCGGCGCTGATGCCGAAACACCAGGGGTCCATCAGTGGTTCCGCCGTTCCAAAGATCTGTACCGACCGATTGCCCAAAATGTAAATCGCGGTGAACAGCAGACCGACGATCATCCCCGCCACCGCACCGCGGCCGTTGGTGCGCTTGTCGAAGATTCCGAGCAAAATGATCGGAAAGAAACTCGAGGCCGCCAGGCCGAAGGCGAACGCCACCACCTGAGCGACGAAACCAGGTGGATGGATTCCAAAATACCCGGCGGCAAAGATGGCCAAGACGATCATGATACGTCCCACCATGACCCGCCGCGACTCGGACGCATGGGGATCCACGAAGTGGATGTACAAGTCGTGGGCGATGGAGCTGGAGATGACCAAGAGCAGTCCCGCGGCGGTGGACAAGGCGGCCGCCAATCCCCCGGTGGCTACCAGGGCGATGACCCAGGGGGCCAGCTTGGCGACTTCCGGTGTGGCCAGCACGATGATGTCGCGATCGATGGTCGCTTCGGCAAACCGATTGCCGGCGGCCGTCAACTCGATGGTGCCGTCGCCGTTAACGTCGTCGAAGCTAATCAAGCCCGTCTTCTGCCAGCTCACCACCCAGTCGATGGGTTCCGCGGCGCCGGACTCGCCGTCGCGCACCAGGTAGTAAATCGACCGCGTGGTCGACTCATCAATCACAAGACACTCGATCCGTTCGATCCGGGCCCCGTCGAGCGTGTTGATCAGGTTGTACCGGGCAAAGACCGCCAACGCCGGCGCGGTGGTGTAGAGCAGAGCGATGAACAGTAGCGCCCAACCGGCAGACCAACGGGCAGCGCGCACGCTCGGCGTGGTGTAGAAGCGCACGATCACGTGGGGCAGTCCGGCCGTCCCCAGCATCAGGGCCAACGTGATGCACAGCACGTCGAGCTTGGACTTGTTGGCGAACGGCTGGGTGTATTCCGCAAACCCGAGATCGACCTGCAGCGCATTGAGCCGCTCCGAAATGTCACTGACCACCAAACCCACCTGTGGAACGGAGTGGCCGGTCAACACGCGTGAAATGGCGACCGCGGGAATGAGGAACGCGAAGATCAGCACGCCGTATTGAACCACCTGCGTCCAGGTGATCCCCTTCATGCCGCCGAGCACGGCGAAGAACGCAACGATCACCATACCGACCACCACACCCTGCCAGACGTCCACTTCCAGGAAGCGGCTGAACACGATTCCGACCCCCCGCATCTGGCCGGCCACGTAGGTCAGTGAAACGAAGATAGCACAGATGGCCGCCACCACCCGCGCCGTTTCGCTGGTGTAGCGCTCGCCGACGAAGTCCGGCACGGTGTACTTGCCGAACTTGCGCAGGTAGGGAGCCAGCAGCAATGCCAGCAACACGTATCCCCCGGTCCAACCCATCAGATAGATGGACCCATCGGAGCCCAGAAAGCTGATCACTCCGGCCATGGAGATGAAGCTGGCCGCCGACATCCAATCGGCGGCGGTGGCTGCCCCGTTGGCGATCGCGGGTACGCCTCGCCCCGCCACGTAGAAACCACCCGTCTCGCGCACCCTGCTGCGCCAGCCGATGTAGAGGTAGAGCATGAACGTGACGGTCACGAACAGAAACGTGAGCGTGCGTGTATCGTCGAATCCGAGCATGCTCAATCGCCCACTCCGTACTTGCGGTCGAGTCGATCCATCCGCCAGGCGTAGACGAAGATGAGCACCACAAACACGTAGATGGACCCCTGTTGAGAGAACCAGAACCCCAAGGGCAACTTGCCGATGTGGAACCGGTTAAGCGGCTCGATCAGGAGAATGCCGAACCCGATCGATACGACAGCCCAGATGGTCAGCAGGGTTAGAATCAAGCGGATATTGGCTCGCCAGTATGCACGTCGGCTACTGACGGACACGGAGTCGCCAGTCTTCTTCTTCACGTTTGTTCTCCGAATCCCGAACGACCCCGCTCTGCACAACAAGAGGCTGTTTCACACCGTCGTGTGGCACCGGTTTCCAACCGGTGGGTGTGGCACAGGTCTTCAACTTGTGCAGGTTATGGAGCAGTCTCAAAGGTAGTGATAGAGGAATGGGGAATCGGCAGGGTGTCAAGCTGAGCGCGTGTGACACCGGTTTCCAACCGGCGGGTCAACGCGGGCGCAGGTTGACGTCTCCAACCGGCTCGCCTATCGTCTCACGCCGATGCTGACCCTCCGAACACACCACGCGCACGCTGCGACGTGAACGTCTCACCCGCACAGGTTCACTGGTTCCGACTTCGCCGATCCGGGCTTGTCCAGCCGTTCTCCACCCCGGAGGAGACCGCACGCATGCTGATCGGCGTGCAGGCCCAACTGCTCTCAGCCGCCGACCTGGCGTTCTGGAACCGTACCGCGAATTGCACGCCCAAACTACTGACCAACGCGAGGTTGGATCGCCGGACCCTCGTGCGCCTGTGGGGACAGCGCAGCACGCTGCATCTCTATCAAGCCGAAGATTGGCCTCTCCACTACGCCGTGTTCGAGCAACGCCAGATCATCGCTCGAACAAGAATGGAGAAAGCCGGAGTCCTCGGCGAGTTCCGCCGGGTGGTTCGCCGAACCGCCAAACAACTCGAAACCGGAAGAACGCTGACCTACAACGACATTCAATCCAAGCGACTCCGGGAAGGAATGAAGATAAGGCAGATGACCGAAAGTCAGGCCCGACGGTCGACGGCGTACATCGTCTTCATGCAACTGGTGCGCGAAGGTGTCGCCTGCCACGGAGCCGAGTCCGGTGGCGAATCGGTCTTCGTGCATCGCAAGTGCTGGCTTCCTGACCTCGAATGGGCCCCACCGAATCCTCGAGACGCCCTGGTGGAATTGGCCTGCCGCTACCTGAGCGCGTACGGGCCGGCCGGATGTGGCACCGGTTTTCAACCGGTGGACGACACCGGTTCGAAACCGGTGCCACAATCGATGGATCAACTCCGCCGGCGATCGGTGCTGCCATGTGACGGTGGGTGATCGCACGCTCTGGTGCTGCCGAGCTGATCTCGAAGAACTTGCAACCAAGCCCCCACCTGTAGGTCAATGGCCGGTCCGCTTGCTCTATCGCTTCGATCCGCTGTTGCTGGCGACCAAGGACAAGTGGTGGCTGATCGACGAAGCGCACTACAAGAAGGTCTGGCGACCCTCCGCCCAC
Organism: Planctomycetota bacterium; assembly: GCA_022562105.1. Lineage (GTDB taxonomy): Bacteria > Planctomycetota > Phycisphaerae > UBA1845 > UBA1845 > JADFPW01. The sequence continues at coordinate 1,275 of JADFPW010000170.1, read as the reverse complement.
GTGGAAGCCGTGCTCTTGGTTCGCGGGCGCATCGCCGGCACGTGGCGCTACGACCGAACGTCCAAGCTCTTTCGCGTACAGATCAGTCCGTTCGCCACGCTCACCCGCGCCGTCACCCAAGCGGCCCACAAACAGGCGGCCGGTATAGCCAACTTCCTCGGACTCCAACTCGCCGACGTTGAGATCAAGTCCTCGTAGAACCCCTCCCCAAACTACCAACGAGCCGCGAGCTTCAGCTCGCGCGGTGCAACAAGACCCCTAGAACCCAAGGTCGTGCGAGTCACGATACACCATTGACACCGTGGCCCAACGGTTCTGGGCTAGGCCTAACGCCCTCCCTCGAACAGCCCACGGGATGACCTGACGGTCGGAGTGCCCCATAGCCCCAGAATGTTCGTACAATGCTGACAATGTCCGCCCGTGCCCCTCGTTGGCGCCTATAGGACAGGAGATCCTAGGTAGCTATGCCGCGCCCGTCACGAATCCGTCGCATCGCCAAATGGAGTGGGGTGGGGGTGTGCGTGGTGATGGTGGTGGCGTGGGGAACGAATTGGCTTTGGGCGATCCATATCTACACGCCGATAGTCGCCGGTCGCTACGCCTTGATGACTCTGTCATCAGGCGAATTGTCCCTCGAACTAGATTACGATCCAGCCGATGTGGCGAAATACGAACAATATACTGGGCCGCATATCATGCTATACCAGCCGAGCGAGTACCGGCGTACTCTGCGGTGGTCCTTGCCATATTTGTACCATGATCCAACCTTCGGCGGGACTTCCACTCGGTCGCCCCCGATGATAAGGTGGCTTGGTCTTCTTCCATTGTGGCTTGTTCTTCTAACCGCCGCCCTCCCCACCGCCTACCTATTCTGGCGTGACCGTCGCCATCCACCCGGCCACTGCCAGGCGTGCGGGTACAACTTGAAGGGGAATGTGTCGGGGATGTGCCCTGAGTGTGGGAGCGAACTCGAACCGGCGAGTGGGACGCCATGATTCATCGTCCATCACGAGTCCGTCGCATCGCCAAGTGGACTGGGGTGGTAGTGTGCGTACTGTCGGCGGTGGGGTGGGGAGTGAGTCTTCGTTGGGCTGTCAGTTGGACCGTCCTTCGCCCAGACGGGACTGCTCTTCGTGTCGGCTTGGATCGGGGCGGGGTCTTCTGCGCAAACGTCTCCCCGAGGGAGTTCACAAAGAAACACAGCTCGGGGCGGATCATAGTGGAGCCGGGCTTTAGGGCAGACAGGTATCCGTGAGGCGTCGGCCCCGTCTGGCT
>JADFPW010000169.1 GCA_022562105.1 Planctomycetota bacterium | reverse complement strand
AGCCAACGCTCCCGTCGCCACCGAGGCACCATCACCCGCTGCAGATCGATCAGATGAAACGCCCCATCGCCGGCTTCGAATACGTGGGCGAGATACAGATCCCGATGAACGTAGCCCAAACCGTGGAATCGACCCACGAACTCCGCCAGTTGCATCAGCCGGAATCGATCGACTCGTTCGGTCTGTCGGGCGACCCGCTGCTCCAACGATTCACCTGGGACCGAGGTCACCAGCACAGCACTGCTCAGTTCGCGGAGGCCCCGCATCCGCTCGGCGAACGCCATCGGCTCGGGTACCCGCACGCCGTCGGCCCGGAGCCGACGAAGCCACGACCATTCCAGCCAGGCCGACCCGTGCCCCCGACCGCCCGACCACCAACGTCGCATCTGCGCCGCCAGCGGCGGGGATTCGTACCGTTTCAGGTAGCACGTCTGCAACCCACCGGTCCCATCATCTAACTGCATACGGATTCGCTGCCGCCAACCGGGCAGCCCAGCCTTGTCCAGCCGATCTCCCGTCCGGACCGATAGCAGGCCGTCCAACGAATCCAGTCCGTGTCGCCGCAACAAGGGCCGGTATCGCTCATCGATCCAAAACGGCGCCGATTCGACGCCGGGCGATTCAACGGCCGTCTGTCCCGCCACCGAAGCCGGCACGGTCATGGGGCTGCTCCCTGCCCACAGCTCGACCGAATCTGCAATAGCTCCCGACAGGCGTCCATGACCATATCCACCGTCACGCCGGTCATGCACTTGAGATGACCCAGCGGGCAGATGGGTTTCTGGCAGGGCCCGCAGTCCACCTTGATGAGAACTCTGCGTTCCTGCGGGTAACTCGTATCGGTCCACTCCGGCGCCGTCGGCCCGAAGATCGCCACCACCGGTACGCCGAACGCCTTGGCAAAATGGCGCGGACCCGTGTCGTTGCTCACCAACAGATGGCAGTGTCGAATCAACGATTTGAGATCGCCGAGGGTCAGGAGCGGAGCGTCCATCACGATGCTCGTCTGCGCCATGGCCTCGCAAATGTCGTGGGCGATCTGCTCTTCCCCCGGTCCGCAGGTCACCAAAACAGCCGCGCCCATCTCATCCACCAGCCGGTCGCCGAGGGCGGCGAATCGCTCGGTTGGCCAGCACTTCGACGACCCAAACGATGCACCGGGTGCGATGACCACCAACGGCCGATGCTCGCGGATGTCCAGCGTCTCCAGACGCTGTTCGATGCGCTCCTCGCAATCCGGTGTGGTGAACAGCTCGAGATCGTCACCCGGTGGCGGACAATCGAGCGCCTCAGCGATGGCCCCGTAGTATTCGACCATCGGTCGCACGGCGAATGCCCCGTCGGCCCGCGGAACGGGCAGCGGATCGTTCAACAGGAAGCCGCGTCCGTCTCGGGCGTAGCCCACCCGCCGGGTCACGCCACCCAGACGAACGAGCAGCGCCGAGCGGAACGAGTTGCTCAGCAGCACTGCCCAATCGAATCGGCGGCGACGAAGCTCAGCGCTCATACGCCAGAGACCTTGCGTCCCTTGCCCGCGGCGACGGCGTTTGGCGTCCCAGACGATGACCTCGTCCATCCAGGTGCCGCCCCGGATCAGATCCTCGAGGTTGGGATTGGCCAGCAGGGTGATCTGCGCGGATGGATACCGGCGTCGCAGGGCGCGCAGGGTCGGCGTGGCCATCACAAAATCCCCAACCCACGTGGGCAGGACCACCAGTATCTTTCGGGGCTCGCCCCAGCGCTTGCTCGGTTGCACACCAGGCATTGTAGGATCGGTCCGGCCAGCCTTGAAGGGCCCGCCCGTCAGGCCCCCGTCGCCGGGTGCATGCTGGAGTCGGCCAGACCGCTATCCTGCAGGGGCGCCGTGATAGTAGCCCAGCGATTTGTCGCTGGAAAAAGGCTCACCCCTACGAACCAAAGTCCCGTAGGGGCGCAAGAGGCTTTCCCGCCAGCTCAATCGTCCGCCTGCGGCGCACTCAATCTCGCCGCGTTTCGCCCGTTTCGCTGGACCCGCGAACAGGGCCTTGCCACCGCTGTCGCGGTGAGCTAGAATAGGCGTATGGTCACGATCGACGGCAAATTGATAGACCCCCGGCACGTGGAGCTTGCCGAACCCGTCCCCCCGGGCGAGGATTCCATTCAGGTTCGTCTTATCGATACCAGGCCGGCTGAATCCGCCGAGGTCGCCCTTCTGGTCCGCAATCCGTCGTTCGACTTCCTTCGCGATGAGCCCGACCTCTATGAGTAGCCGCAAGCCCGGCGACGTGGTTCTGGTCGAGGTGCCCTTCACCGACCTCTCGCAAAGCAAGAAGCGCCCCGCGATCGTCCTCCTGTCCCGTGGCCAGGATCATCTGGTTGCGTTTTTCACTTCACGCGTCGAGCAAGCCGGACCTGACGACGTGCTGGTTGCCGCCTCCGCGGACAACGGCTTGGCCGTGGACTCCGCAGCGCTGGTTACCAAGCTGTTCACCCTCCATGGTTCCCTCATTGTCCGGACCCTCGGACACCTGAGCAAATCTGAACACCGAGCCATCGTAGGGCGTCTGGTGAATCTGCTTCGCTCCACCGTCGATGCGTAGCCGGTGTGACGCGGGGCAACCTGCGCCGCCGTAGGGTTTGTACTGGGGTCAGGGTTCGGCGTGTAGTCCCGGCGCGCCGGGAGCATCTATCGAACCACAAGCCGTCGCAGCCAGATGACCCACTCGACTCCAGCGAAGGCGGCCTTGCTGGCCGCGAATCGCGCCTACTTGCACGCTCCAAGGGGCCAATCCGGCCTCTGACGCCTCCGCGATAGCGATCCGGCACCCGTTTCCGCGTAGCAGCAACCTCTACCCCCATAGAGTCACCGGTACGCAGCGCAATCGCGGGGCGTGCGGGCGCCTGAGCCCGCACGTGGGAGAGTCTTGTTCGCCGATGGTTCAGGATTCGGGATTCAGCCACATGGCCCACACCGCGGCCCCAACCGCGCTATCGGGGTGCCTTGGACGATTGCCAGCGCTTAACGCTCTCTGGCGACTCAACACCTAGGGCCTCAATATGCGCCATCGCGGCGTCGCGGGCTTTGGCAACTTCTCGTTCAAGCTCCCAGGCTCTCAACAAGTTCCTACCGACGACCGTTCTATTCTCGTCGTTGAGCCATGGTATGGGGACGCGCCCCACCTCTGGCCAGTACGAAGTGTACCGCCCCGACCCGGGCGAAAGAGACTGCATGTCCGCCCGTATTTCGTGAGATCTAAGGACAGACCACAGATACGCAGTGTCCTCCGGCGTGCCACAGTTGAAGACGCTGTAGCTCCCAGAAACCAACGCCCCGTCGAGTTCGCCCGGAAGAATCCCAACTGCGCCGTCAGTCGCACGAATTGTCGAGAAGACGAGTTGCCCGGCTTTGACACGGTACATCTTCTTCGCCTTGATCCGCTTGCCCGGCAGTTTCCGCTCGACAGTGCACTCACCGTCATATGTAACCTTGATTAGCGTGAACATCGTTTCAGGATGCTGACTTGGGGCGACTTCGTCCGCAACCAACTGGACGCACTCGGCGAACCGCTTCACATCAATCCCATCTTCGCACCACCTACTCTCCATCCTCCCGAACAGCGGCGCGCAAAACTTGAGGTCCAATCGTTCAGCGACCCTCACCGGGGCGAGTATGTCGGGACTGGCCGCGCCGGCAAGGTAAGCTCGGTAGCCCTCAATGATTCTCGTGGTCTCATCCTCGGCACGCTTCCTCGCCTCTTCGATGTCGGCATCAGAGGCGCGTGGCGTCAGGTCATCGACACCCAGGAACTCGGAGAAGAACGCGAAGCAGGTCGGCTGTTTTTCTTGACGCGAGCGCTTCTTCTCAAGGACTATGACGGACGTCTTGACCCGCGAACCCGACCGTCTGAACGTGTCCCCCGGAAGAGAAATGATCGCCCTGATAAGGAACCGTTCTCGAAGAAACCGTCTCACGAACGCAAAGAGGTTACTTGAAAGCAACGTGTCGTCGAGGACCGTAATGAGCGTGCCGCCGGGCTTCAGAAGCTCCCCGTAACGCTCCAGAAACATGACGCTGGACCGTAACGAAGGACGCAGGTGTGCTCCGGAATCATCCTTTCGCGCAAGATCGTACTGTTCGAGCACCCTTCGTTCAGATGGGTTTTTGGCTTCCTTCACCATCGAGAAAGGTGGGTTTGTGAGAACCACGTCGAACTTGGCACCGGCCTTTATGGCCTGGCGCAGTTCCGCAGTGTTTTCGACAACTTCCGGATCATCGTCGAAGTTTGCCGTATTGAGTGTCTTGTCCAAGGAGTCCGCGTAGTAGATCTTGCTTCCGCCATCGCCATGCAAGTACATGTTTATTCTGGCGATCCGCGCCAACGGAGGATCACTTCCACGATCAATGCCGTACAAGCACTCGTTAGACACGGTGGCGATCAGATTCTCCTTTTCGTTTCCCGATAGGCTCGCGTTGCTTCTCACTTTGTTTCGCATGATAGTGAGCGCTTCGATCAAGAACCCACCAGAGCCGCAACAAGCATCAAGTACATGATCCTGGTGGGCCCTGGTCACTCGCAGGTCCGCAAGTTTGGTCATCATCTTCACGACTGATCTAGGCGTGAAGAACTGGCCGAGTGCCCGCCCGCGCATGGTTGCATTCAAGAACGTCTCGAAGAGGCGCCCGTTCAAGTCCTCGTCGATCCCAAACATGTCGTAGTGTTCGAGTCGTCGGACGATATCCTTTATTGTGTCCGGCCGCAGGCCAATACCTTCGTCCTTGTCGAAGATTCTCTTCTTCTTGCGGAGTTTGATATCGGTTTCGATCTCATCTCTGAGACGATGGAAAAACAGCGATTCTATAGGACTGATTGCGCCTTCGGTCTCCCGTTGCTCAATCCAGTGCACGGAAAACGAAACCATCGACTTGGGCAGTTTTATCGATGCTTCACCTTTCCGAAAAAGGGCCTCTGTAGCCGCGTTGTTACGAATGTTCTTGTCGGCCCAGAGCTTTACGAACATGAGTTTGACGAACGAGTGGAAGGCGGGGCCCGGACCGCACACCTCGGACTTCCAAATTGCCTTGTGGCACGTCGTAAACAGCTGCCTGGCCTTCTCGGAAGTTGGGCGCGCAAATGTGAAGTTGGGCGGTTCCTTCCCCAGCGGAGCGGGCACGGAACTCGCGATGTTCTGCGCCCCCACAATCGCTATGAGGTGGTCGTATCTAGGGTTCCCCCACGTGAAGTCAGCAAAGTCAAGAGTGAGCACAGGCTCATCCTTGTCCCATTCGTAGAGCTGGGTCGTACGCCCATTCGTAAGGATGAAAAAGCGAACAGGGTTCGACTTGCTGTGCTTGCGGTTGAGGGCCAAGCAATAACCGGAGCACTGTTCAATCCACCGTTCCAACGGCTCGTCCACACTCTTCGCGTCCACGATACAGCGTGCTACACCACGAAACATAAGCGCGAAATCGGGTTTGTACTTCTCACGCTTTCGCCCGCGGGCCACTGTGAGGGATGAGAGGCTCGCCTTCGTCTTGATCTGGGAGTCCTTGTACCCAAGGTCGGTCAGCATCCTGGAGACGAAGAACGTCTCAACCGACGCTTCGTTGGAGAGGTCAGTGAACCGACAATAGATGTTGCGAGACGATCCAAGACCGTTTTGCGCGGCGGAGCTTCTCCGTCGTTCTGATTCTTCCGGCGCACGTAGTGTCCCTCCACTGGCTGCGTCAGCATGCCGCAACCGACACAGGCTACTCCACCACGGTGGTGCTGACCAGTTCGCCCCAGTGTTTTGGCGGTTGCACACCAAGCATTGTAGAAACCGGTACACCGACCTTGAAGGGCCGATCTGCCGGTGGCGAGCCACTAGGCCGGTCGGTCGGCAGGTGGAATCGGCTCGCAAAAGACCACCAGAACGAACACGGCGATCGGGCCAAGGAGCATCCCCAGCAGGAACCAGCCGCCCCCGCTACGGTTCTTGCTCTGGGCGAGGCCCGCGGTCAGCATGGCCAGCGTCCCCCATCCCACGGCGAACTCCGTGTTTTCCCCCATCGCGAGTGCTCCGCACCTTCCAAACGTGCCAACGCCAATTTCGTCCGATGACGTCGATTGCCCGGGACTGGAGTCGAACCAGCACGCCCTTGCGGGCACATGGCCCTCAACCATGCGCGTCTGCCAATTCCGCCACCCGGGCAGGAGCTTCGATGCGGGCCACCTATTATCGGAGCATGAGTCCCGGGGCCGCTCAGCAAACCCAGGAGCCGCTGCGAGTCTACGGCAAGCTCCCCGAGCAAGCAACCGGTAGCCCGGACGCGTCTCCAAACCGAGCCACGACGACCGGGACAATCCTCCCCAGCCCGATTTGGTCCTAGAGCCGGCGCCATGATAGGATAAGTGATTGCGTCAATACGACAACCATCCCCCGAGTTCCAATACGGTCTTGGGGCCGGTGACTAGCCACGGAGGTCATGGACCATGATCGCTCGATGCCAACCCGTCCGTCTGGGAACTCGCAGGCGTTTCGCCTCAGTAATCTCGGGCGCGGTTCTGCTTTGTGGACTTGGATCAGCCCAGTCCCAGCCGTTGCCCGACGGCGCGGACCAGCCGCTCATCGGCTGCGGCAAGGGCCGGGCCATGGCAGCGCTTCACCAGGCGCTTTCCCATCCACCCGCCCCCTCCCCGCGCGGCAGCGACGCCTATGGCGATACCGACGTCCTGCACAACGAACTGGACATCCTGCTCGACCCGGACACCGAAACGCTGACCGGCTCCAACACCATGACCATTCGCAGCGAAACCGACTCGTTGAGCGAGTTCACCTTCCGGCTGCGGGAGAACTTCACCATCACCGAGGCGCTGATCAACGGCACCACGCCCGTTGTGGTCACCTCCGCAAGCACGACCACACGCGTGGCCCATTTCGACGACCCCTTCGCCCTGGGCGAGGAGTTCACCCTGACCATCCGCTACACCGGCGTGGCTGAGTCTCGGGGATTCGGCTCGATCAACTTCTCCCAGGCCGACGGCGAACCGCTGATCTTCACCCTCAGCGAACCCTACTACGCGTACACCTGGTGGCCGGCCAAGGATGGCGACTTCGGTGAGACCGGCGACAACTCCGACCGGGCCCTCCTGACCATCTCCATCACCGCCCCGAATCACCTGACCACCGTGGCCAACGGCCTGCTCGTGGGCATCGAGAATGTCGAGCCGGACCTTCGCAAATACTCCTACGCCACCGATTACGAAATGCCCACCTACCTGGTGTTCTTCTCGACCGGTTCGTACAACACCTGGAACTCGACCTACTTCTACGCCGGCGGGGCCATGCCGGTAAACTTCTACGTCATCCCCAGCAAGGACACCTCATCCAACCAGAATCTGTGGAATAAATGCGTGGACATGCTGGGCACCTTCGCCGAGATCTACGGGGAATACCCGTTCGTCGACGAGAAGTACGGGATCTACTACTTCGGTTTCGGCGGGGGCATGGAACATCAAACCATGTCGGGTCAGGGAAGCTTCGGCGAATCGCTGACCGCCCACGAGGTCGCCCATCAATGGTGGGGCGACATGCTCACCTGCAAGACCTGGCAGGACATTTGGCTCAACGAAGGATTCGCCAGCTACTCCGAAGCACTGTGGGAAGAACGCAAGCCGGGCGGCGGTGGACACGCGGCCCTGATTGCCTGGATGAACGTGCTGCGACCCACCGCCTTCGACGGCAGCGTCTATGTGCCCGAAGCCGACCTGGACGATGTGGGGCGCATTTTCAGCACGAACTTCACCTACCGAAAGGCCGCTTGGGTTCTGCATCAGTTGCGCCATGTGGTGGGCGACGAGACGTTCTTCGATATCATCACTGAGTATCGCAGCCGGTTCGCCTTCGACGCCGCAGATACCGCAGACTTCATCGCGGTCTGTTCCGACGTCCACGGCGAAGACCTGCAGTGGTTCTTTGACCAATGGGTGTTCGGCATCGGGCTGCCGTCCTACTCGGTCGGCTGGGAGGCTGATGAGGTCGGCGGGCTGAACTTCGTGAAACTCACCCTCCGCCAAACGCAATCCGACGACTATGGCCTGTACCGCATGCCGATCGACATCGAGATCACCACCGCCGACGGCGTCGAGCTACACACGATCATCAACGACCGGTGGGACCAAAACATCATCCTGACCGTGGATGGATCCGCCACGCAGTTGGAACTCGACCCCGATGGGTGGATTCTTCACGACGGGATTTCCGAAGGCGGGAACTACGTACCCGGCGGACCCGTGGTGATGACCGCCTGGCCGCGACCGGGGGACGTGATCGACGTGCTGGCGGCTTCGCGTCGTATCACTATCAGCTTCGACAGTGACGTCCAGTCCGACCCCAGTTACTACACGCTGGTAGGCGACACGACCGGCGGGCGCGCTTTCGAGCACTCCTACGACGAACTCACCCGCACGGTGACGCTCGATCTGGACGCGATCCTGCTGCCCGACACCTACGTCCTGACCGCCAGCAGCTTGATCACCGGACTGGAGACGGAGTTGGCCCTGGACGGCGAGATCGCCGATCCCGATAGCTCCAACTCGCTCCCCAGCGGCGATGGCGAACCGGCCGGCGACATGCTCTACCGCTTCCACGTGATCGGCGAGCTACCGGAACCCGAACCCGAGCCGGAGCCGGAACCCGAAACGCCCGCGATGCCCGATGACAACAACGAATCCACGCCGGATGGTATCTCTGACCCGACCCTCGAAGGCGATGACCTCTCCGTCGAGGAGCCGGAAGCCGACACCCCCGAACCGGGAGTCAGCGGTGGAAACCAACCCGCCTCACCCAGCACCGCCGCGTGCGGAGTCGGCCTGATCGGCGGCTTCTTGACCATCGCGCTGAGCCTGGTTCTGGTCCCGCGCCGGCGTTGACGCCGCTAGCGGGTTAGGGTGCAATACGTGTTTGGAAGCCGGCGACGCGCGTAGCGGCCGGCGCCTCGCCGGCCGTGAAGTGCCGATGACTTCCGGAAGGCGGCGATGACCATCCGCAACTCGCGGTGTCTGATCGTCGCGACCGGTAGGGCAGGTCATCGACCTGCCTTCACTGTGGGCCGCCGATAGCCAAGGCAGGTGGATGCCCTGCCCTACGCTTGTTGCAAGGCCGATGGGCTGTAGTTCAATTGGCAGAACGTCTGACTCTGGATCAGAAGGTTGCAGGTTCGATTCCTGCCAGCCCAGTTTCGTGCTCCCGCCTGCCCCCCAAGACCACCGCCGACGCCGCCACAGGGTGGTTCGATCAGGTTCCCTCATCGTCCGCGACCAGCCTGATGGTCACGGTACCACTGGTTGCAACGATGCTCCCGAATACCGCCGTTGCAGTGAACTCAGCCAGTTCACCGTCGATGTCCAAGTCACCGCTGAAGATCTCGTCGCTGGTGGCGTCGTCGAAGAATAAGCGAGTGAACGGCTCATTGAACGATCCGCAGAGCAGCCCCTCC
>JADFPW010000168.1 GCA_022562105.1 Planctomycetota bacterium | reverse complement strand
GTCCGATGCGAAAAGTAGCGGTGATAAAACCCAGTAATCGCGAACATGTGCACAGCGTACAAACCCGCAGCTACTCCCACCGCCACCAAGCTCCAACCTACCCAGATCACGCCGAAGCACATCAGGTGCAAGCCGGCAAAGGGAATCATCCGCAGCCAATCCACGGCGTACGGTTCCGCGGTCTCCGCTTCGGTGTACTGCTTGGTCGTGTTGTCGAACCAGCCGGTGGCGGAGCGCACCCACGAGGCGGTGCGTCCGCCGCGGTGCGGGCCAGGTTCGCTGGAAGCGTCGACCGCTGGCGGACTGGGTTGCGCAGAGTCGGGACGAATACCGGGGGAAATCGCTGGATCAACGTTGCTCATCGAGCTCCATCTCGTTAGTAGCCATGGCCCACCGATTAACGCGTCCTGCCGAGGTGGGTGCGTGCAGTCACGTTCTTATAGAGGTACACCGCAGTTCGGTCAAGGTCACCTGAATGGATATCGACCTGTTTGATCGACCGGCCTGAGCCTTCTTCAGGTCCGCTGCCCTATCCCGTCGCAATGGCCGCTCCGCCGTCTGTCGCTCCTGGACGTCCTCGAGAGCCTGATTGCCCGGGGAGGACTCTGCGTACGGATGCAAGGGCAGGCGTAAGGGCAGATCGATCCATCCGGACCGCGACCAAGTAGGCGCGCAGGGCGACGACTCTGCAACTTGCAACGTCGGCAGATACCGCTATCCTGTGAGCGACTCCGGCGTGGCGGGGTTGGGACACGATATGCCCCTAGTGAACAGCTCCATCGAAAGGCGTCGTTTTGGCAAGACCGTGTGGCGTCGTGGGTTGAGCTACGGGGTTCGTGGATACGTCCTATGGGGCCCGATGGGGCCATCGGGCTGCACCGCCCGGGCACTGGTTGTGCGAGATGACGCGATTAGACGGGTCATCGTCTAGCTCTTGAGTTCGATTTCGTCGATGGAATTGCTGCAGCACGACATCTTGATTGTGGGCGGCGGCGGAGCCGGTTTGCGGGCGGCCATCGCGATCGGGGAGGAAAACCCGAATCTAAGTGTCGGGGTCATCTCCAAAATATACCCGATGCGCTCACACACGGTGTCCGCCGAAGGCGGAGCCGCAGCGGTCATCAAGTCGAACGATAGCCTCGACGATCACGCCTACGACACCATATCGGGTTCCGACTGGCTGGCCGACCAAGACGCTGTGGAAGCCTTTGTCAAGGAGGCTCCCGAGGAAATGGTCCAGCTGGAGCACTGGGGCTGCCCCTGGAGTCGCGAGCCCGACGGTTCGGTGGCGGTGCGGCCCTTCGGCGGCATGAAGACGGAGCGGACCTGGTATGCCGCCGACAAGACGGGCTTCCACATGCTGCACACGCTGTTCCAGACGGCGCTGAAGTACAACAATATCACCCGCTACGACGAATGGTTCGCCACCAAGCTGCTGGTTCACGACGGACGTTGTCAGGGAGTGGCGGCTCTGGAGTTGCGAACAGGCCAAATCCGGGCGATCGCGGGCAAGGGCACCATCCTCTGCACCGGAGGAGCCGGGCGGATATTTCCCTTCACCACCAACGCGGCGGTCAAGACCGGCGACGGAATGGCGTTGGCCTATCGGGCCGGCGTTCCGTTGAAGGACATGGAATTCGTGCAGTATCATCCGACCGGCCTGCCGGGTACGGGCATCTTGATTACCGAGGCCTCGCGCAGCGAAGGCGGCATCCTGATCAACAAGGATGGGTACCGGTACCTGCAGGATTACGACCTGGGCGAGCCGCTGGATGTCCACGATCCTCGCCACCCGCAGAAGCGGACCATGGAGCTGGGCCCGCGGGACCGCTTGTCGCAAGCGTTCGAGAAGGAACGGCAAAAGGGACGCACGATCAAAGGGGAGTTCGGCGACTACGTGCACTTGGACATCCGGCACACCGGTGAGAAGAACATCGAGAAGAAACTGCCCTTCGTGCGCGAGCTGTGCCGCAATTATGTGGGCTTGGATCCGGTGCACGAGTTAATTCCGGTGCGGCCGGTGGTTCACTACATGATGGGCGGCGTGCACACGAACATCGAAGGGGAAACGCCGCTGCCGGGATTGTTTGCCGCGGGTGAGTGCGCGTGTGTGAGCATCAACGGGGCCAATCGCTTGGGCTCCAATTCGCTCACCGAACTGTTGGTATTCGGAGCAAGGGTGGCCCGAGCGGCGGTTCGCTTCGGGGTGCAGGCTGGCGACCTCGCCACCGAAAAGATCATCGCTCAGGCACAGCAGGAACAGCGGCGAATCCGAGAACGATTCTTCCAACCCGGAAGTGGCCAGGAAACGATTGCCGGGCTGCGGGCGGACATGACCCACACCATGGAAAGCGGGGCCGGTATCTACCGTAGCGAAGAATCGTTGCGGGCGACTTGTGACCGGATTCGAGAGATCAAGGGGCGGTTGGGCGGGCTCGAGCTGGCGGATCACAGCCTGACGTTCAACACGGAACTGACCGCGGCCCTGGAACTGGAGTACACGTTAGAGGTGGCCGAGGCGCTGGCCCACAGCGCTCTGGCCCGCACCGAATCGCGCGGTTCACACCAGCGGACGGATTACCCGGAGCGCGACGACGAACGGTTCCTCAAGCATTCGCTGGCCTACCGAACCGACGGCGACCCGCGCATCGAGTATCTGGACGTGGTCATCACCCGCTGGCCTCCGGGAGAGCGTGTCTATGGCAGCAAGTGAGAAGGGTCAATCCGAGCCCACCATTCCGCTTGACGTGTTTCGCTACCGTCCCGATCAGGACGACGAGCCAACCTTCCAGCGCTTCGAGGTGCCGTACCGCTTGCACTGGGTGGTGTTGGACGCCCTCAATTACATCAAGGACTACGTCGACGGAACGCTCAGCTTCCGCTGGTCGTGCAGGATGGGTGTGTGCGGCAGTTGCGGGATGATGGTCAACGGCGAACCCAAGCTCACTTGCGCGGCGTTCCTGCGAGATTACTATCCAAACCCGATTCGCATTGAACCGCTGAGTTATTTTCCCGTCATCCGCGACCTGGTGATCAACCAGGACGACTTCCTCGCCAAGCTCAGCGAGGTCAAGCCGTGGCTCGTGCCGAAGGAGGAAAAGCCGGTTTCCCAAGGCGAGTACCGGCAGACGCCCGCCCAACTGGCTCACTACAAGCAGTTCAGTATGTGCATCAACTGCACGCTTTGCTACTCGGCCTGCCCGGTGTACGGCAAGCATCCGGAGTTCATCGGTCCGGCGGCCATCGCCCTCGCCCAGCGTTACAACCTGGACTCACGCGACGACGGCGCCGCCGAACGAGCCGAGGTGATTTTCAGTGATGAGGGAATCTGGGACTGCACCTTCGTGGGCGACTGCACGCGAGTCTGCCCAAAGAACGTGGACCCGGCCGGGGCGATCCAACAAGCGAAGGTCGCCGCCACGAAGGATTGGTTCCGGTCTATGCTGGTGCCCTGGGCCAGGAAGTCCGGAGCAGGAGCGAAATAGAAGTGGAACGGACAAGTGAGGTATCAGACGGGATCTCAAGGACCACGAGCAAGGAATACATCCGCCCCATGCCGGCCACCTGGTGGCTGACGAGGAAAACGTATTTTCTGTTCATGGTCCGCGAGCTGACCTGCGTGTTTGTCGGCGGGTACGCGCTCTTCCTGCTGATGCTCGCCATGCGGCGCGATGACCCGCAGGCGTTTGCCGCCTTGCTTGACTCCCGGCTCTTGATCGCCCTGCAGATCATCGCCCTGCCGATGGTCCTGTATCACAGTATCACCTGGTTCAACCTGACGCCGAAGGTACTTGTCCTCTGGCGAGGCGAAGAGCGTGTCAGCCCGGTCCTGATCGCCGGGGCCCACTATGTCGCCTGGATTATCGCATCGCTGGCCATTCTATGGATCGCGTCTCTGTACCGGTAAGTCCATGGCCAGATCCAACGAGCCCATCTTCTGGTCGCTTTTTTCTGCGGGAGGCGTGGTGGCCGCCTTCTTTATTCCGATCACCCTTGTCCTGACCGGCATGGCCGTCCCGACCGGTTGGATTTCGACCGAGGGACTGCGCGAACTTCTCGGACATCCGCTGGCACGGTTATACCTGTTCGTGCTGATCTCGCTGCCGATGTTCCACGCGGCGCACCGCTTCCGTCATGCCGGGGCTGACTTGGGCCTGGAGCGGCTGGGCGGTATACTTGCCATCGTTTGTTACGGCAGCGCGGTGGTGGCCACGGTCCTGGCCGCGTACTTTCTGACGTCGTTTTGATGACCCGCAGCCGTTGCTTGCGCGGCTTTGGAGGCGACTATGTTTGAGCTCAAACCGATCGGAACCAAGGCCATTCCCGCTGCCTTGGCCAAGGCGGAACGATACCGCTTGCTGAACGAGCCGCGTGAGGCGGAAAGCATATCCCGCGACATTCTGCAGGTGGCCCCGGACCATCAGGAGGCGTTGGTCATGCTGCTGCTGGCCCTTACCGATCAGTTCGGCAAAGGGACGGGTGTGGCCCTGGACAACCCTCAGCAACTCATCGAGCGACTTCACGATGAGTACGAACGAGCCTACTACAGCGGGGTCATCCTGGAGCGGTGGGGCAAGTCGTTGGGGGGAGGTGGCGCTCCAAGTTACGTCGGCTGTGATTGGTTGCGCGAAGCGATGAAGTCGTACCAGGCCGCCGAAGCCATCCGCCCGGCGGACAACGACGATGCGATTCTCCGATGGAATACCTGCGCTCGCATCATTCGCATGGAGGCCCCGAAGGAGCGGGGCGATCCGAGAGTTTCGTCGGCCGACCCCGACCCCTCCGCCGGCGACGATGTGCCCATCCTTTAGCGATGGCGATACGCCGTGGCCTGGCGAGCGCCGGGATGGGAGCACCAATGCGTTATAGTTATTTCTTTGTTTTCCTGATTGCAGTTTTCTTCCGGGCGATCGAGGCTGGGGATAGGCGGCGTGTCGGTTTCGCCGTAGTGTTTTTGGCCCGTCGTGTTCCGGTCTTCGTGACGGGTCGATCGGCACGCAAGGCAGCCTGGGCGGCGGCGAGGCGGGCGATGGGCACACGGTAGGGGCTGCACGATACGTAATCCATTCCCACCTGATGGCAGAAGTCGATCGACTCGGGATCGCCACCGTGCTCGCCACAGATGCCTATCTTTAGCTCGGGGTTGACCGATCGTCCCTTGGCGATTCCTATCCGCACCAACTCGCCCACGCCGTCGCGATCCAAAGTTTGGAATGGATCGGAGGCGAAGATGGCGGACTTGTCTTGGTCCACATATTCGGGGAGGAATCGGCCGGCGTCGTCGCGCGAGAGACCCATGGTCATCTGGGTCAGGTCGTTGGTTCCGAAGCTGAAAAACTCCGCCACGCCGGCGAGACGGTCGCCCAGCAGCGCCGCACGCGGCGTTTCGATCATGGTGCCGACCCAATAGCGGATCTTCATACCTGCTTCCTTCAATATAGCATTAGCCACGCTGCGGGTTCGTTCCACGAGTATTCGTAGTTCGACGTCATCAATGCTGAGCGGGATCATGATTTCCGGACGAACGCGTGTCTTGCGTCGAGTGCAATTGACCGCCGCCTCCATGATGGCCCGCACCTGCATTTCCAGTATTTCCGGATAGGTGATGCACAGGCGACACCCCCGGTGGCCTAGCATGGGGTTGAACTCGTGCAGTTGTTCCACGCGCTGGCGAATCTGCTCGGCGGTAACGGATTCCGACACGGCACCGTCGCGGTTCAGATCGTCGGCCAGCTTTTTCTGAGTGGCGGCGTCGTGTGGTAGAAACTCGTGCAGCGGTGGATCCAGCAGGCGAATGGTCACCGGCTTGCCATCCATCACCTCGAAGATACCCTCGAAGTCCTTGCGCTGGAAGGGAAGCAGGCGATCGAGGGCCCGACATCGACCCGCCAGATCGGAGGCCAGAATCATCTGGCGCATGGCTTGCAAGCGCTGCGGCTCGCTGGGATCGAAGAACATGTGTTCCGTGCGACATAATCCGATGCCCTCGGCGCCGTGTTCGATAGCTTTGGCGGCGTCGGCTGGGGTGTCGGCGTTGGTCCGCACGCCCAGGCGCCGGACCTGATCGGACCATTTCATGATCGTATCGTATTCCGGCGGTGACTCCGGACGAACCAGCTTGATCGAGCCTTCGTAGATGTCGCCGCTGCTACCGTCGAGTGTCAGGAAATCGCCTTCGCGTAGGGTGCGTCCGTTGACCGACATTCGGCCGGCACTTAGATCGATCGATAACGCGTCGCACCCGACCACACAGCATTTTCCCCAGCCGCGGGCCACGACGGCGGCGTGGGACGTCTTACCTCCCGTCGCGGTGAGAATGCCAACCGCGGCGTGCATACCGCCGACATCCTCCGGCGAGGTTTCCTCGCGCACCAGGATGACTTTTTGACCTGCTTCGGCCTGTTCCTCGGCCTTGGCGGCGGTGAACGCAACCTGACCGCAGGCGGCTCCGGGGACGGCGTTGATTCCGGCGCCCATTCGACGGGCTGCTAGCGTATCGGCTCCGACTTGCGGATCGATCACCGGGAAGAAGAGTCGTTCGATGTCCTCGGCTCGAATGCGTTGGATGGCTTCGTGGCGGGTGATGATCGGTCTGGTCACACCGGCTACGTACTTGCGTGGTAGTAGTTTCTTCTTGACCAGTTTCTCGGCTTCGCGCTTGCTCATCAGCGGTTTGGTGGCCTGGTCGACGGCGATCTTGAACGTCGCCGTCGGCGAGCGCTTGCCCGACCGGCACTGGAGCATGTACAGCTCGCCGCGCTCGAAGGTGAACTCCAGATCCTGCATGTCCTTGTAATGCAGCTCGAGGATGGCCCGGACGGCTACCAGGTGGTCGTACATCGGCGGATGGCTGCGCTGCAGCTCGGATAATTTGACCGGGGTGCGCACCCCGGCGACGACATCCTCCCCCTGAGCGTTGATCAGCAAGTCGCCGTAGTACACATTCTCACCCGTACTGGGATCGCGGGTGAAGCAGACGCCGGTCCCGCTGTCATCGCCCATGTTGCCGAAAACCATCTGGCAAATGTTTACGGCTGTGCCCGGGAGCCCGGTGATCTTCTCGACTCGACGGTAGGTTTGGGCTTTCTCAGCCATCCAGCTCCCGAAAACGGCGCTGATCGCCCCGATCAATTGCTCGTGCGGATCCTGGGGGAACGGCGAGCCTGTTTCCCGTTGGTAGATCTGCTTGAACTGATTGACGAGGATGGCCAACTCCTCGGCATTGACGTCGTTGTCCAGGATTTTTTGGTCCGTCGATCTCGACAAGCGCGGGCGGGTATGCTGTTCCTTCAGATCGTCGAATGCTCGATCGAACAAACCTCGATCGATTCCCTGAGCGGTGGCGCCGTACATCATGATCAGGCGACGATAAGCATCCCAGGCAAAACGTCGATTGCCGGATGCGCGGGCCAACCCTTCGACCGACGTGTCGTTCAGTCCCAGGTTGAGAATAGTTTCCATCATCCCCGGCATGGAGACGGAGGCCCCGCTGCGCACGGAGACCAGCAGCGGATCCTTGGCCCCGCCCAGCTTCTTGCGGCACACCTTCTCCATTCTGGCTACATAGGTCCGAAGCTGCTGCTGGAGACCGGCAGGCCAGCGACGGCTGCTCTGGTAGTAGTGGGCACACGCTTCAGTCGTGATGGTGAAGCCGGCCGGTACGGGTAAGCCGATGCTGGTCATCTGCGCCAAACCCGCGCCCTTGCCGCCGAGCAGCGCCTTCTGATTGCCCTTTCCCTCAGCACGACCTTTACCGAACGAGTAGATCCACCGGGTGCTTGCAGCCATGAGATGCCCTCCGCTCTTGCCTTTCAAGATGGCCTCCGTGCCGAACGGATCACTATACGGGTCCAAACGGCTAGGACAAGTCGCTGCGACGGCCTGACGCAAGTGCGATTCGCGGACCGGGGCAACACCGGTCGCGGAGCGCAGCCGCACCGGTCCTCGGTCTGGTAGTGGGCGGCCCGAGGAAGTACCATGGGCTTGGAGCGGGAAGTCGCTTCAGGACGGGAATTGCAAGCGGGCGTTGTGGGTATCTAGTGGAGTCCAGTCGGGCCTGAGTTTGGCCGTCAAACGCCGTGGGCGCTCGGTTCGTCGTCGGCCTACCCCCAACCATGGATCGTGGCCCGCGTTCGGGTGCTCGCGTTTGGTACTGGAAAGCCTGGAAGGCAACAGAATCCCATGAATAGATTGGAATCGAGACGTCACGTTGAACCAGGCATTCTGGCATTTGTCATCGCTGGCATCGCTGGCGGCATCAGCGTTCCAGCTTCGGGCGTGGATCTGGTAGCCGCCGGCGTGGACATCATCCAGGATCTCTCGTTGGACGATGCCATCCTGATCGCCGGGCGGCCCACGTTTGTGCGCCTCGGAGTGATCGTTCCGGGGTCGATGGAAGACTTTCCGGGGGTGGACGGCGTCATGCGCGTCTTTGTCGATGGGCAAGAGGTTCCCGAGTCGCCGATTTATTCGCTCAACGGACCCTTCGCCGTGCCGTCTCATGCCATCCCGGTCGACGAGGACAGCAAGCTGAACTTCATCTTTATCCCTCCGCAGAGCGACGACGTGGACTTCCTGTTCGAGGTCAACCCACCGGGCCCGAACCACGTTGACGAGGAGGATTTCACCAACAATACGACGGAGGTTCTCGACGTGGCATTTGTGTGTCGAAGGGCGCCGGAGTTGGTGTACGTGCCCATCGACTATCGACCCGGTGGTGGGGGTGAGCCGAATCTCCCCGATGAGGAGGTCATCAAACCGGGCATCGGGGACGGCTTTGTACGGGGAATCTACCCCGCCGCGGATTGGAACTACCACCGCATCCCGGGACTGGACCTGCTATGGACGCAGAACGTCAATTCGTCGGAGACATCGCTACTCAACGCGCTCTCGTCGCTGCGCGAGAACACCATTCCCGGAATGGGACTTCCCGAGCCCGACTACATTTACGGATGGCTTGAAGGAAACCCCTGCTCCTGCAACGGTATCGCCATCGGCACGCCCGGGGACGCCGCCTTCGGAAACAGCGAACTCATTCGCCATCAGCGCACGTTTGCCCACGAACTCGGTCACATGTTCGGCATGTTCCACAATTCTCGGATGAGCGACACGGTCGGCGTTGACGTCGAACACCACCTTCTGGACACGGAAGGCCTCGAGCGCATGAAGTCCGAAGACCAGTGGGACATCATGGTGGCAGGACTGCTTACGCACGAAGCGTGGATTGATGAGATAAGCTCCAACTTCGTGACATCGCGGCCGGTGTTGCAGTGCGCATTGGGTTTCACCGGGGATCAGCCGGCACCCATGCTGCATGTGACCGGGGTCGTGGACACAGCCACCGGAGCGGTGACGCTGGACCCGGTGATGAGGCTCAGCGCGCCGAAGGCGCCTACCCCGTCAGTCGCTGCGGGTGCCACGGTGCGGATCGACGCGTTCACCAGCCCCGAACCGGGCGCCGGGCCGATACAT
>JADFPW010000167.1 GCA_022562105.1 Planctomycetota bacterium | reverse complement strand
CCGCTGTCGATCAACGTGGACTATGACTTCACGCTCAGCGAATCGATCATGGACCCGTCGGGCGAGCTCCTCGACCGGACCCTGTTCAGCGTGAGCGCCTCCTCGGGGCCGATCATCGACGTCGACCCCATCGGGCAGACCGTCTGCGAGGGGGACACGGTCACCTTCGAGGTGCAGGCCAGCGGAACGGGCATGCTCACTTACCAATGGCGACAGGACGGGATCGACCTGCCCGGCGAAACCGATTCGGCCTTGACGATCGATCTGGCCAATATGAGCGACCAGGGCGACTACGACGTGGTTGTCACCGATGAAGCTGGATGTTCAGCGATCAGCAATTCGGCCACGCTGGTTGTTGAGGCCTGTGGATCGATCGGGGCTTGCTGCTTTCCCGATGATATCTGTCTCGAGGCCATCGATGCAGCGGACTGTGAACTGATCGACGGGAGATACCTCGGTGACGGTTCCACGTGTGACGAAGATGAAGATGGGGACGGTGTGATCGGTTGCGATGACCTGTGCCTCGGTACGCCTCCCGGGACTCCGGTAGATGAAGACGGATGCCCAACCATCGGGGCGTGCTGTTTTGCCGATGTCGGCGTCTGCCTTGACGGGCTGGATGAAGACACCTGCGTCGGTATCGACGGCGACTACGTCGGCGGTGGGTCATTCTGCGACGACCCCGACACCTGTCCACCCATCTGCGAAGGGGACGCCAACGGCGACGGAATCGTGGACCCACTCGACTCCGGGTTCGTGTTAGCTCGATTCGGTTGTCCGGTCGGCACTGGCGACCCGAGCTGCGACGCCGCTGACCAAAACGGCGATGGAGTGGTCGATCCGTTGGACGCCGGGTTCGTGCTGGCCCGGTTCGGCGACTGTCCGTAGGGATGTTCGTAAGGTCGCGGCGAAGCTCATCGAGCAGCGTAGTCCGGGAGGTTTGCAGATGGGGGGAATCGCTGACAACTAACTACGGACGGGACAGCCTCCAGCATAGAGCGGCCTTCGCCGATGCGCGGATCAACCCTCGTAGTATGCTTCGACGGTTAGACCCGTACCCTGACGCACGCGGTCGGCGATGGCATCGACATCCGCATTCGAAAGGGGCGTGACGGAGGAGTCGGCGGGTCGTCGGGCTACGGTGTAGACTTGCACGCCCGAGATTCGGCCGCCGGCGGTGCGAATCTCATGCAAACGCTCGACGAACGCGGCGATCTCCGAATCCGGCGGACCGTCGCCGTCGATCTGCATCCACAACGACTGGATAACCACCGGCCGAACCCGGGCGGCGTCGATGATGTTGTCCAGCACATGTCGGAGCGAGAAGTTCGGCTTGTTGACCCGGCGGAAGTAGGCCTCCGTTCCGGCATCCAGCTTGGCCCAGACTTCGCCACGGTGGGCGTCCATGAGCGCAAGGCCTCTACGAACGTGAGACTTCGTTAGATAGCATGCATCGGTGATGAGGATGATCTTCACATCGTCGAGGGTGTGTTTGGCCAAGGCGTCGATGGCGATCTGAACGGCTCGATCGAACGGCTTGAACGTGGTCGGTTCCCCGTCTCCGCTAAAGGCCAGATCGTTGAGACGCCGCTGGGAAGGCGGGGCGGCATCGAAGGGCGGCGATTTCCAAACCGCACCGTCCGCGACCCACGAAACCATGTCATCCAGCTCGCCCTCCAGCACGCCCAAATCCACCTTGCGAACCTGGGGGGCGACCGTCCGATCCACTTGGCAGTAAATGCAATCAAAATTGCAGGCCTTGTCCGGGTTGAGGTTGATTCCGATGCTCAGGCCGTGGCTACGACGCGAGAGCACCGGATAGACGTAGCGATTCTGACCCCAGTCACGTGGATGGCTCTGGTGCAGGGTGAGGCTCGCTCGGTCCGCTTTTCTGTCGGTTTTTGTCGGTTCCATGGCCTCATGCTTCGATGCTGGTCAGTCAGCCGGTTTCCGACCGACGACGGGTGCGAGAATACCTTCTCGTGGAATGGATTGTAGCAGCCCGCTGTTGGAGAGGTAGAAGGAGCCAGTTGAGACAGCGGGGGGCGACCCCACTGGAATGCGACGAATATCCCCGCCGGCGCGGCATCGTGGGCTCGCCTGCTACGCTACGGGGATGGGCCCGGCGTCGGCAACGGCGGCGGGCCTTTCGTCTGCTTATTGGGGATTGGACGGTCGACTGAACGACGGCGGGGCCTTTCGGACCCATGGATTGCGATCCATGGGCTTGTGCGGACGCATCCCGACGCCGCAACCCCTGTCAACTCCCCTGACACCCGACTTCGCGTCAACCGAACACCCTGCCAAGTGGAAATACTGCGGCCGCCGGTGCGAACATCTCAATACTGACGATTTGCAGAGTCCGACATTGGATTCAGGCTCTGTTGCGCATGAGTAGCCTGGGTGGCACGGTCTGGTACTCCAGGCCGTGGGGCCGAATGACGATCATCAGCGATCGCCACGGCCTGGCGTACCAGACCGTGCCACCCGTCACACAGAGGAGTCTCAGAAATGATGCAGGTTATTCGGGTGATGGCATGGGGTGTGGCACTGGCGGCGCTACTGGCGGCAGGAAGCTCGCGGGCCAAGGGCGAGTCGCCCGACGAGCAATTCTACCGAGCCTACTACCTGGAACAGGCCCAGGGCGATCTGGCTGGCGCCTCGGAGCTGTACCGTGAGGTGGCCGGCGATCGCCGCGCCGCGGCGGAGCTCAAGACGCGGGCGTCGGTTCGTCTGGCATCGTGTCAGGAGGATCTGGCGTCGTCCGACTTCGCCCGATTGATGCCGCCCGATGCCCTGCTCTACGTGGAGTTGAACCGTCCGGGGGAGCAACTGTCGACATTGCTCGAACAGCTCGGGTTGATGGGCGCAGTGTCCGATGCGGACGGCAAGGGACTGAGGGTCGCCATCAGCCCCGCATTGATCCACGGACTGCTCGGCGTCCGCGGAGTGGCCGCTGCCATCACCGGTATCGATCCGATCCAACAGAAACCGTCCGGCGTCGCCATCTTCCACCCGGGAGACATGGATGTCATCCGCGGGTTGATCGAGACGGGCTTGCCCGTCGCAGCCACGCCGATGAAGGCGATCGGCGGACATCCGACCTACGATATCGAGGGTCAAGCGGTGGTGACCTTGACGTCACGCCTGGTGATCGCCGCCACCCATCGACAGCACATCGAGGACGTTGTGCGGCGATTGAACGGTGAGGAACAGACCTCGCTGGCCACCAATGCCGACCTGGCCGATGCCCTCGCCGGCCGGAAGGACTCGCTGCTGTTCTTCTGTGTCCACACCAAACCGATCATGCCCATGCTCAATGCGATGCTCAGCGGCCAAGGCAACCAGAAGGCAGCCATGATCAAGGCGCTGCTCGATCCACAAAGCCTCAAGTCGGTCGTGGGCCAGCTCGGGGTACGCGACGATTCGCTGTTCCTCGACGTTTCGCTGAACTTACACGATGGACATCACAACCTGGTCTACAATTTTCTGCGAACGCCGGCGATCACCCAAGACTTGCTGAAAGGCATTCCCGCTGGGGCAGCCGGCTTCCTGGTGGGGGCGATGAACGAAGCTCCCTCGCGCTACCCAGCCTCATCGTCGAACGGTTCCGATGACGCCCCGGTGATCACCGCACTGGACTTCGGTCGCGAGGTTTTTGCCAACATCATCGGGTGGGCCGTCTTCGCTCTGCCGCCTGAGGGCGGGGCGGTGTCGCTTCAGGGCGAGCACCCGTTTCCCGATCTGGCTGCCGCCATCACGGTTCACGACCCGGCCAAGTCCGAAGGCCTGTGGAGGCAGATCCTGGGCATCGCCAGTTTGGCGGCGGGGGCGCCGACCATGGAAGGCGAGCCGACGGAAATCGAGGGAGTCACTGTGCAACAGTATCGATTCCCGGAAGGGGTTTCGGTGCACTTCGCCACGCTGGGCAATCAGATCCTGGTGGCTTCCAGTCCCAGTGCGATGGCTCGTTCGATTGCGGCCAAGCGCAGCGGGAATTCCATCCTGAAAGACGACGCGTTCACCAACGGCCTGGATGGGGTCGATGCGCACACGACCAAAGCGCTGTTCCTGCACGCCGGTCGATGCTTCGAGATCGGCAAGCCGTTCATGAGCTCCCACGACCTCGCCGAAGCGGCGCCCTTCATCGAAGCGTTGTCCGATACGGTGTTGTCTGTGGCCTTGACCCACTCATCCCAGACCCTGCGCATCTCGGGTCGGGTTTCCGGAATCCCACAAGTGGGCGAGCTGGTGGCGGAAAAAATCGCCATGCAACGCAGTCGAGGAAGACTGCAACACAAGCTCAGCCAGGCCAAGCGCCGGGGCGACTGGAACGCAGCGTTGGCGACGGCTGACGAACTCTCAGCGGCGAACCCCGACAATCGACGACTTCAGATCGAAACGTTTGATCTCCTTGCAGTGGGTAAGAATGACGAACACGCCGCCCGGGCCAAGGCCGACCAGATGGCCGAATCGCTGGCCGACGACGCCAATGGTCTCAACAACTTCGCCTGGGTGTTGCTGACCGATGATAAATACGGCGGCCTATATGACGACGTTGCCCTGCAATTCGCCCAGCGCTCCAACACGGTGAGTGGGTTCGAGAGCTGGGCTTACCTGGACACGCTGGCGTTAGCCCGATTCCGAGCCGGCGACGTTGCGGGAGCCGTCGAATTGCAGCGCAAGGCGATCGACAAGTGCCCGGAGAATCGGCGTGACGAGCTGACGCCTTCGCTGGAGGAATACGAGTCGGCCGACGCCTCGGTCAACGGCCAGAGGTCAACGGAGAAGATGGCCGCCACGCCTTGACCTAGCCGGCACCGGGTGCCACTGGTGGCTTGCCCACCAGTGTCTTCGTCAGCGGGCCTTGGAGGCCACTGCTGGCTTTCCCACCAGTGAGTTCCCAGCCCCGCCCCGGCTGGTGTCGAAATCGAAGGCCTCACCCGTGCTGACGTGGTCACTATCATGGACCGCCCCGCTTCGCACTGGTGGACAAGCCACCAGTGGCACCCGTAAGGCAAGAGCGCCTGATTCATCACCTGTGTCCGCCCAAACCGCCTGATCGTCCAATATCGGGCCTCTGCGTCCGCTCTTGTCTCCCCAAACGCCGCCAACAAGCTTCGCCGGCGGCAATGAGAGCGCCCCACCGTCGTTTAGCGCTTATGGTAGGTCGTATGGATCCAGGCAGTCTGGAGTCGGTAATCCGGCGAGCGAAGTTACGGGATCCCGCCGCCTTCGACGCCTTGGTGGATTCGTACAGTCCACGGCTGTTCGGATACCTGTACCGGCTGACGGGCAACCGCAGCGAGGCCGAGGATCTGCTGCAGGATGTGTTCCTGAGGGTGGTGCGCCGGATCGAGCACTACGACCACCGCGGACGGTTCGATGCCTGGTTGTTCCGCATCGCGACCAATCTGGTGCGTGATCGCGCTCGGCGGGCACAGCGGACTCCACGGCTAACGTCGTTGGAGGGTCGCGGTGAACATGGGGCATCCGCGGCATCGGACAGTCGCAGTCCGCAGCGCTGGGCCGACTCTTCCGTCCCGCCGCCGGATCGTGCCATAGTACTGGGTGAGCAAGTTGACGCGTTGCAACTTGCGTTGGCCGAGCTGCCCGAAGTAGAGCGTGAGGTGATCATGCTGCGTCACTTCGGGCGGATGAGCTTCGCGGAGATCGCGGAGATCATGGGAACGCCGTTGGGCACGGCGCTCGCTCGGGGGCATCGTGCTTTGAAACGATTGCGAAATCTGATGAAGGACTCATCGTGATCAGGGAAGATCATTCCAAGCGTCGCCGGTCGGACGACGACGATCCTATGGATCCGTCGATCGGGCCGACCCCCCGGGCTGAGGCCGCCCACGAGGAGCTCGCGTCCCTGGAGGCCTGGTTGGCGGAGTTTGATACGCCGGCGCCGTCGGAGTCGAGGCTCGTTGAAATCAAACGCCGCGTCGAGATCGAAGTCAACTCTCAGTGGCTGACGGCGGTGGCTGCGGATCCGGTGATCGACGAAGTCATCCGTGCTCGGGTCAAACTGGCCGTGCGAAAACGTTTGGAGGCTTCGCCGGCGGGCGAGTTTCAGCGCCCCGTCTCGACCGTTGGGCGCTGGACCCAGATACCCATGATGCCGTTCGCCTCCGCGGCTGCCCTCGCATTCGTCGTGTTCGGTACCTTGCTCGGACCGATCTCGAATCATGCGAACTCCACCAGTCTGGTTGACAGATGGGATGCCGGGCCGATCGAGTTGGCCTTTCAAGCAGATGCGGTGGCCATCGCCAGTCTCGATCTCGAGCTGACGGCCCTGGAAAACACACTGGCCTACGACCCGGCTGGGCCTGTGGCTAAGCGACTTTATGAAGAGCTGACCGGCGACATTGAGGAAATGGCCGATGATTTGGAGTCGATCGCTGATGTCATCTAGCCGAACAAGCACAACCAAGGTGCGATCTCTGATCGCCGGGGTTTACGCGCCGAAGATGCATGGCGTATGGGGGCTACGTCCAGGTGCTATTATGCCCGCGTTGATGATCGCGGGCATGGGGCTGTTCGTAGTCGATTGCCCTCCTGCCCAAGCCCAGGACCGTGATTCGGGGCGTGGGCCGCGAGCCGAGAACGCTCCGGACGAGCCGCGACGCGGCGAGCGACGACCGGAACGGCCACCGGGAGCACCGGGAGTTGCCGAGCGCGGAGAGCGTCCCAACGGCCGAGGCCCAGTCGATTCGCCTCGTCCTCCCGAGGCGTTGGGACCGCTGCGCCTGACCGAACAACAGAAACGGCGGGTCACCTCATTCCTGAAAGAGTTCCTGCCGGGCGTGCTGGAGGAGATCAAACTGCTTTCGGAAACGAATCCTCGCCACCTCGAGCGCGAGCTAGTCTACCTGTTCCCACGGGTGAGCGTTCTTCTTCGACAGCGCGACTCTCAGCCGGGGGTTTTTGTTCTGGGCGTCAAGCTCGAACAATTGGAATACGCCATCCGGCGCTTGGCCCGGGAAACGCGTGCCAAGGCCAGCCAAAACGAGGGGTCCAAGGAGGAGGTCAGGAAACTAATTGGCCAGAAGTTCGACCTGGAGCTGGAGCGCAGCGCGTTGCAACTCGCCGCACTCTCGCATCGTCTCGAGGAACTCCGAGACCAGCTCGCACGTCGCACGGTACAGAAAGAGCAGTTGGTGCAGCGCGAACTGGAGACTCACCTCGGCCCTGCCGGCTCTCCTCGCGCGCCACGCCATCGTCCACCCCCTGGTGGCGAACGTGAACCGGCCACCCAGGATCACCCCCGACCGCCAGCCTCTGGACCGTCGGAACCTCGAAGTCACTGATCCTCGGCCCAGACGTGCTACGGTCTCCCACCCATCCCCAACGAGCCGCGGACTTCAGTCCGCAGCTCGTGGGGGCGGCGCTACCCGCCTGTTTCGCCCACGCACACCGCGTACACCGTCGGATCGGGCACCCCGGCTGCTTCAAACCCGGATCGACGCAGCCGGCAGCTCTCGCAGCGACCGCACGCCGATCCTTTGGCATCCGGATCATAGCAGCTATGCGTCAAGCCGTAGTCCACACCCAGCTCCAGGCCGCGGTGAATGATCTGCGATTTGGTCATGTGCATCAATGGTGCATGGATGCGGAACGCCTGCCCCTCGACGCCGGCCTTGGTAGCGACGTTGGCCAGTTCCTGGAACTTCTCGATGAACGCCGGTCGGCAATCCGGATAGCCCGAGTAGTCCACCGCGTTCGCGCCGATGAAGATGTCGCGGGCCCCGCGCACCTCCGCCAAACCCAGGGCGAAGCTCAAGAAGATGGTGTTGCGGGCCGGCACGTAGGTGATCGGAATGCCATCCCCAGCCACCTCGCCATTCGACGAAGAATCCGCCTTGGGGACGTCGATGTCCGCGGTCAGCGCCGAGCCACCGATGCTGCGCAGATCGATCGTCGTGGTGATGTGGTCGCGAATGCTCAGTGATTCCGCCACGCGCCCAGCCGCTAGGGACTCCACCTGGTGACGCTGACCGTAGCAGAAGGTCAGGGCGCAAACATCGAACCCGTCGTCGAGGGCGATGGCCGCTACGGTCGCCGAATCCAAACCGCCCGACAGCAATACGATCCCGCGAGCCATCACACGCCAATCCGATCCGGCTCCCAGATCACCTTGTGGAGTTGAACTTGAACGCGAACCGGTAGTCGATCTTCCAGCACCCATTCGACGAGGCGAGCGGCCTGTAGTCGATCGAATACCGGCGACATCAGGATGCCGCCCGCGCGAACGCGACGGACGAGGTCATGCTGCCGAATGATCTTCACCGCCCAGTCGTAGTCTGCCCGATCGCCGATGACGAACTTGACCTCGTCTCGCTCGGTCAGGCGATCGATGTTGGTCCAGTCGTTGGCCTCCACCTCGCCGGAGGATGGGCACTTGAGATCCATGATGCGAATCACAGCGCTCGGCAGACGATCAATGGGCAACGCGCCGGACGTCTCGCACAGAACGGTGAATCCGCGATCGAGCAAGCGCTGAGCCAGCGCCCCGCACGCCGGTTGCAGCAACGGTTCGCCGCCGGTGATTTCGACAAGGGTGACGCCCAACTCGTTAACCTGTTCCATAATCTCGTCGAGGGTCATCCAACGACCCTCGTGGAAGGCGTACTCCGTGTCGCAATAGCTACAACGCAGGTGGCAGCCGGTCAGGCGAACGAAGCCGCAGGGCATCCCCGCCCAGGACGATTCGCCCTGAATGCTCCGGTAGATTTCGTTGATTCTTAGCCTATCAGCCACGGCAGCGTTCCTCTTCTTGGCCCCAGTTTAGCGGCCCGCGTCTGGCGTTCAAGGAGCATGTCCTGCTGCTGATGCGCCGCCGGGGTGGCGCCGGCCATTGCTTCGGTTTTCCAGATCGATATGATGTTCCCCCTACGCGGTCTTGATGCTCAGAGAATGCGCAAAGCGCGAAAGGAAAATACGATGACAACACGAATCGGAAGGTACGGACTCGCCCTGTGCTGCGTAACGGTGCTGGCGAGTGGTTTCGCTTGGGGCCAGCAGAAGGGCGACGACAAGGACAAAGCCAAGGGCGAGCCGATCGACCCCATGGCGGAGAAGATGGCCCATTTCATGGAGTACATGCCCGCGACGAGTGGGCCCGGGCCGGAGCACGAACACCTCAAACGATCGATCGGCAAATGGGACGTGAAAGGCACGTTCTACATGCCGGGCATGCCGCCGGATAAATCGACCGGCACGTGCGAGTTCCGCTCGATCTTGGGCGGTCGCTTCATCGTTCAGGAGTATCGCACCGTCAGCGACGTCATGGGGGAGTTTTCCGGGTTCGGCATCAACGGGTTCGATCGAATCAAGGGCAAGTACGTGAGCGTGTGGATGGACTCGATGGGCACCGGCATCTATCTGTCCGAGGGGACTGCCGATCCGTCGGGAAAGAAGTTCACCTACATGTGGGAAGGCGAGGATCCGATGACTCGGCAGAACAAGAAGAGCAAGATGGTCACCGAGGAGGTCAGTGACGACA
>JADFPW010000166.1 GCA_022562105.1 Planctomycetota bacterium | reverse complement strand
CCCGGCCGGCTGGCCCACGGCTAACGAAGCGTGGCCATGGCACCCCACTTTGGCGACTAGCCGCATCCCTATCCACCAAATCACGTGTAGTCGCAGGAGTCAGCCCGGCCGGGTTCAGCTCCCGCGGGCAGGGGGGACGAGGTCGCCCGGGTGGAGCCGCTCGATATTGACATAGTGGGGTCGAGTCAATAGCGTTGCGGGGCTAGGGTGCGCCGCTCGCATGGGGCGCCTCCTCAACCTCGGCGTCCGAGACCCTGATGTCTGCGCCGCATGGTCCGCGCGCCGATGGCGATTCAGTACCGGCTCGGCCTGTGTTGGCTGGGTATAGATTGCAGTTGGAGAACGAGAAATGGTTCCGGTCAAGAAACACTCGAAGTGTCGCAAGCGGAAGCGGCGCTCGCATCATGCCCTCACGCCTGCCACACTGGCGAGTTGTCCCAAGTGCCGCAAGGCCAAGCTGCCGCACTGCGCTTGTGAGAATTGCGGGTACGTCAATCCGAAATTGACCCTCCCGGTCAAGCGCAAGGAGGAAGCAGCCTGATGGTACGGATTGCAGTCGACGCCATGGGGGGGGATAACGCCCCCGGGGCGGTGGTCCGCGGGGCAGTTCAAGCCCTCGCGGATATCGACTGCCACCTGACCCTGATCGGCGACGAGGCCCTCATTCGAGCGGAGTTCGACTCTCTCAACGGGAACGCGGAGCGTGTGGAGGTGGTTCACACCTCCGAGTCCATCGGGATGGATGAGTCCCCCGTCGAAGCCCTTCGTCAGAAGCAAGATGCGTCGCTGATGCGGATGGCCAAGCTTGCGGCGGCGGGTGAGGTGGACGTGGTCATCAGCGCCGGCAACACCGGGGCCTGCGCTGCCGCCTGCCAGCTCAAGATGAAACCGCTCGAGGGCGTGTCGAGACCGGGAATCGCGGTGACCATTCCATCCTACGGGGGCCCCTTCGTCTTGTGCGACGTCGGGGCGAACATTCAGGCCAAGCCGCGACACCTGTACGAGTATGCGGTGATGGCCACGCTCTATGCGGAGAAAGTGGTCGGCATCGAGAACCCGCGTGTCGGATTGATGTCCATCGGGGAAGAGAGCCGCAAGGGCACCGACCTGGTCAAACAGACGCATGAGCTGTTGGCCGGCGATTCCGAGATCAACTTCACCGGCAATGTCGAGGGTGAGGATCTCTTTCAGAATCGATGCGATGTGGCCATCTGCGACGGGTTCGTCGGCAATATCGCCCTGAAGTTCATGGAGAGCCTGGCCGAGGGGTTGTTCAATACGATCGCTCGAGAGCTCCAATCCGAGCAAGGGGAGACTGGGGACTCGGTAAAGGCGGCACTGGACCGAGTGTGGGCTCAACACAACTACAGCGAATACGGCGGGGCTCCGCTGCTGGGTGTGGACGGAGTGTGCATCATCTGCCACGGGCGAAGCGATGAGCGGGCCATTCGCAACGCCGTTCGCACCGGCGAGATGTTTCACCGTACCGGCTTCAACGACGCGATACGATCGCGGCTTGCGGGATAGGGACCGACAGCCCCCGCCTGACCGAATTGGCCGCCCGGGCGGCCCAACCAGGATCAACAGATGAGTCAACCCCTCAACGTCCGCATACGAGGCACGGGCTCGTTCCTTCCCCAGAAGGTGCTGACCAACGAGTTCTTCGCTTCCTACCTGGACACGTCGGACGAGTGGATCGTGTCCCGGACCGGCATCCACGAGCGCCGTCAGATCTCCGGGGACGAGACCATGTGCAGCCTGTCCGTCGAGGCGGCCAGGCGGGCCGTGTCCGATGCCGGGATTGCCATGCAAGATATCGAGCTGATTCTGGTATGCACGGCGACGCCGGAGACGAATATACCGGCCGCCGCCTGTTGGATTCAGGCGGAGCTTGGCCTGCCGGGGGTTCCGGCCATGGATCTGAATGCGGCGTGCAGCGGTTTCGTATACGGCTTGATTGCCGGCGCCCAGATGATTGAGAGCGGGTGCTATTGCAACGTGCTGGTCATCGGGGCGGAGGTACTGACCCGTTTCACCGACTATCAGGATCGCTCGACGTGCGTGTTGTTCGGCGATGGGGCCGCCGCCGTTGTTCTGAGCCCGTCCGAACAGGCCGAGCCGAATATACTTTATTACGAGATGGGCGCCGACGGTCGACGAGCTACGGACATCTGGATGCCGGCCGGCGGGAGCAAACTTCCCGCCTCCCACAGCACGGTGGATGAGGGCCTGCACTTCATGCGTATGAAGGGCAGGGAGCTGTTCAAGCTTGCGGTGGTCAAGCTGGAGGAGTTGATCGATCGGGCATTGTCCGAAGCGGGCGTCAAGGCCGACGACCTGAAGCTGGTCATTCCGCACCAATCCAACCTGCGGATCATCGAATTGACGCGCGAGCGCCTCGGGCTCCCGCCGGAGAAGATGGCCGTCAACATCGATCGCTACGGGAACACGTCGGCCGCGTCGATCGGCATTGCCCTTGACGAGGCCCGGCGTTCCGGCCAGCTTCAATCGGGCGATCTGGTACTTCTGGCAGCGTTCGGTGCGGGCGTCACCTGGGCGACGCTGCTGCTGCGTTTGTAGGGACCGGTTGACTGCGGGGGCTGCAGCGGGCAATTCCCCACCAACCATCGACCAGGCTCGACTCAGAGAGGGTAGCAAGATGGGTAAGGTAGCCTTGCTGTTTCCAGGGCAGGGTGCTCAATTCGTGGGTATGGGCAAGGACGTGGCCGAGTTGAGCGCTCGCGGGGCCGCAGTCTTCGCCCAGGCCAACGAGGTGGTGGGATACGATCTGACGGACGTGTGCTTCAACGGCCCCGAAGAGCGCTTGCAGCGGACCGAAGTTCAGCAGCCGGCGATCTTCACCACCAGCGTGGCCATCTGGGAAGCCCTGTTGGAGCGAGGATACGACGATGCTGAAATCGCGGCCACGGCGGGCCTGAGCCTTGGGGAATATACGGCGCTTCACATGGCTGGGGCGATCGGATTCGACGACGCCCTGAAGCTGGTGCAACGGCGCGGGAAGTTGATGCAAGCGGCGGCGGAGGCGCATCCGAGCGGGATGGTCTCGGTGATGGGGGCGGAGGCGTCCACGGTCGAAGCCCTCTGCGATCGGGCTCGGGGCGACGGGGTGCTGGCCCCGGCTAATTTCAACTGTCCCGGGCAGATCGTGATCTCCGGCAGCCTTGACGCGTGCCAACGGGCAGTCGAGATTGCAGCGGAGCTGGGATGTCGAGCCATCGCCCTCAAGGTGGCTGGAGCGTTCCACTCGCCGCTGATGCAGTCGGCGGCCGACGGACTGCTGGGGGCGTTGTCGGAAACGCCGGTCAGTCGAACGCGGATCCCGGTGGTGGCCAACGTGAGTGCCGAGCCCCACGGCGACGCGGATTCGATTCGCCACGCCCTCGGCCGACAGGTGACCCAGCCGGTGCAATGGCAGCGTTCGATCGAAGGGCTCATTGAGGATGGAGTGGAGGCCTTCGTCGAAATCGGGCCGGGACGAGTGTTGACCGGCTTGATGCGGAAGATTCGGCGGGGAATGAAGATGACCAACATCAGCTCAGCCGACGACGTTTGTGAGCACACGTCGGCATCGGCCGAGGCGGCCAGGTAAGGATCGGACTCGTGGAGCACGCATTGCAAGACCAGGTAGCGGTCGTCACCGGTGGAAGCCGGGGCATCGGCCGGGCGATTTGCCTGTCGCTGGCCCGTGATGGGGCGCAAGTGGTGGCCATCGCCCGGGACTTGGACCAACTGACCCTATTGGCCAAAGAATCGCGCGAGGCAGGGCTGCCGGGCTCCATTACACCCTGTCGCCTGGACATGACCGACCGAGAGGGGATCGACGACGCTATCAAGCAAATCATGGCCCAACGCGACCGGATCGACATTTTGGTTAATAACGCGGGAATCACTCGGGACGGGCTGCTGGCCACCATGGACGACGATCAGTTCGACGAGGTTCTGACGGTCAACCTCCGCAGTGCGTTCTGGATCATGCGGGCGGTGGTTCGGCCCATGATCGGCGCTCGGCGTGGGCGGATCGTGAATGTATCGAGCATCTCGGGAATCACCGGCAATGCGGGCCAGGCCAACTACGCCGCCAGCAAGGCGGGGCTGATCGGCTTGACCAAATCGATAGCCAAAGAGCTGGGTAAGCGTAATATCACTTGCAATGCGGTCGCACCTGGGTTTATTACCACGGATATGACCGACCGGCTCCCGGAGCAGACCAAGGAGGCGGTCAAGCCGCACATCCCCCTGCGGCGGTTCGGCACCAGCGAGGAGATCGCGGCTGCGGTGCGGTTTCTGGTCGGACCCGAGGCCCGCTATATCACCGGCCACGTCCTGGTCGTGGATGGGGGATTGAGCATGTGACCCGAGGCGGTTGCGGGTCAGGAGGCCTGCGGCTAGATTGGCTCGGCTGCCCCGTGGGGTGAGCCAGACAAGGATCAGGCCAATAACCAGGATTGTGAGCAGGAGGAGTGACTCGTGCCCTCAACAGAGGAAATCGAAGATAAGGTCATCGCCATCGTCAGCGAGCAGTTGTCCGTGGACAAGGCGGAGATCAAGAGGGAAACATCGTTCGTGGATGATCTCAACGCCGACTCCTTGGATACGGTCGAACTGGTCATGGAGCTCGAGGACGAGTTCGACCTGAGTATCCCGGACGAGGATGCGGAGAAACTGCAGACCGTCGGCAGCGCTATCGAGTACATCGAGCAGCACGCCAGCGTGGGCGGAAAGAGCTAGCCCGTCTCGAAGGGGCGTTGCGAACGATGACCGACCGACGTGTCGTAGTCAGTGGCTTGGGGGCCGTCACCCCTCTGGGGTGCGGTGTGGACCATTTCTGGGACCGGTTGATCGCCGGCGAGTGCGGGGTCACTGCCTTGACGATGTTCGATGCCACCGGCTTCGACGTCCGCATCGGGGCCCAGTGTGACGAATTCGATGCCGACCAAATCCTCGGCCGCCGAAAGGTCAAGCGCCTGGACCCGTTCGCCCAGTATGCCCTAGCGGCTGCCAACGAGGCCTGGGCTGACAGCGGTCTGAATATTGACAGCCAAGACCCTTCGCGCTTTGCGGTCATCATCGGGTCGGGAATCGGCGGCCTCCACGAGCTCGAGGAGCAGCACGGACGTTTAATGGAAAAGGGGCCTAGCAAGGTCTCGGCGTTCACCATTCCCAAGCTTATGCTGAATGCGGCCAGCGGCACCGTTTCCATCGAACTGGGGCTCAAGGGGTCCAGCACGGCCGTTTCGACCGCGTGCGCCTCGGCGACCAATGCGATGGGCGATGCATTGGCGGCCATTCGGAACGGCCATGCCGATGTGGTGGTCACCGGAGGATCCGAGGCCGCCATGACGCCGCTGGGGATGGCGTCCTTCGCTTCGATGAAGGCCCTGAGCGCCCGCAACGATGACCCCGCCCGGGCGAGCCGACCGTTCGATCGCGATCGCGACGGATTCGTCATGGGCGAGGGGGCCGGCGTGCTTATCTTCGAGGAGTTCGAGCACGCCCGCAGTCGCGGCGCTTCGCTGTACGCCGAAGTCGTCGGGTTCGGCGGCTCGGCCGATGCAAGCCACATCACCCAGCCGTGTGCGGACGGAGCCGGAGCTGCCGCAGCGATGGCCGCTGCTTTGAAGGATGCCCGTCTGGATCCGACGCAGATTGACTATATCAACGCCCACGGCACGTCCACCTCCCTAGGGGACGTGGCTGAGACGATCGCCATCCGCCGCGTCTTCGGCGCTCACGCGGACAACATGCCGGTCAGCAGCACCAAGGGAGCGACCGGACATCTGCTGGGGGCCAGCGGCGGGGTGGAGGTCATCGCCTGCATCCTGGGTATGAAGAACCGGGTGATTCCGCCGACCATCAACCTGGACCACCCCGGCGAGGGGTGCGATCTGGACTACGTGCCCAACACGGCGCGTGACATGAGTTTCCGACGCTGCTTGAACAATTCCTTCGGATTCGGCGGGCACAACGCTTGTCTGATTCTGGAAACCCTGGACTAGTTTCTCAAGCCGCCTGCGCCGTCGCGTCGATACTCTCCGGGGAGTCTCAAGCGCCGATGGGCGATTTCTGCGCTGACCGGAGTGCCGCGTGACCGTAACTCAATCCGACATCGATGCCCTGATCCTTGGAGCAGCCGGCGGCGGCGAGGTGAGGGGTTCGGGACCGGCTTCCAGCGGTCAGACGCGGGCCGCCCCAGCAGCGCCGGTCGCAGCCGGGGCCGATCCGCCGTCTGCCGCGACTCCGCACGCTGGTAACCAACGCCGGCGGCCGATATCCCCGTCCCTCGAACGAATTCTCCGGATCGACGTACCCGTTCATGTGAACATCGCCGAACGCACCATGGACGTGGCCAGCATCATGGAGTTGAACGTGGGATCCATCCTCGAGTTCGGCAAGGCGGCTGACTCGGATCTGCAGTTGGTGGTGGTCAACGAGTGCATCGGGTCCGGACAAGCCGTCAAGGTGGGGGAGAACTTCGGCTTGCAAATCACTACGATCGGATCGATGACCGACCGGATCCATGCCCTGGGCGGGTGAGCCGGCGTCGGTGTGTTGCAGTCCGTCCGGCCAACGTTGGCATCGTCATGGGGTCGGTTGTTCGGCGGAGCACTTCGATGTGACGTAGTCGGCTACCACATCGATCCCCTCGTTGCGTAGCGTCGCCAAGCGCCACAGAAGACGATCGCCACCGACGACACCGCGCAGCTGCGCTTCCGTCGCATCCGCCCCGTCCAAGTCGCACTTGTTGAGCACGAACGAGTCGGCGATCTCCATGATGCCCGCCTTGGAAAACTGAATGGCGTCGCCGGCCTGGGGCATGAGCAGGAGCATGGTGTGATCGACGATCTTGCGGACCGCGACGTCCGCCTGACCCGCTCCCACGGTCTCCACCAGCACGACGTCGAAGCCGAATCCCTTCATGATGGCCACCAGTTGCTCGCTCCGCGGCCCCAGACCCCCTAGAACCTCGCCCGAGGCCATACTCCGAGCGAAGAAATTCGCGTCCGGACGAATCGACATCATGCGCAACCGATCACCGAGCAGCGCCCCCCCGGTCACCGGCGAGCTCGGATCGATGGCCAGCACGGCCACTTTCAGGCCTCGATCGCACAGGGCTTCGCCCAGTTTGCCGATGAACGAACTCTTGCCCACGCCCGGGGCTCCGGTCACCCCGATGGTCAGCGCCTTGCCCGGTGGCGGCTTCCAGTTGTCGAATTCGCGGCCCTGCTGCACATGGGTCAGCAGCCCGGCCAGAGCCCGCTCCTGACCGTCGGCGTAACCAGTGATGCAGCTCTCCACATCTTCGCGTTGACGGTTGGCGGCCAATTCGTTGATGGTGGCGATGATTTGATCCATGGGCGATCCGGGATTGAACGTGGCGGCCACGCCCATCGACTTGAGGGGCTCGTAATCGCGTTCCGGCACGATGCCGCCCAGAACGATGGGCATGTCGCTGATGCCCAGGGCGTCGCGATGCCGGATCAGCTCCGGCATGATGGTCATGTGGGCTGCCGAAAGCAGGCTAACGCCGACGAGATCGACATCCTCCTGCATGGCGGCGTGCATGGTCACCTCGGACGTCTGCCACAGGCCGGTATAGATGACCTCGATCCCCGCATCGCGAAACGACCGAGCCAACACCTTGACCCCCCGATCGTGTCCATCAAGACCAATCTTGGCTAACAAAATCCGTGGACGAGATTCGTGCATTTTGTATCTGAATCCTTGTGCTATGTCAGTTTTTCAGCGCCCGCGAACTCCAACAGGGAGTTTAGAAAGTCTTTTAGCTGCGGACAATCCTTGGCGGCCCGCTCGAGGCGGTCTGCCGTGAGCCACTTTCGCCCATCCCGAACCTTGTCGTATGCGTAGCCGGCTCTTCGATAGAGCGCGCGCAACCGTTTCGATGGCGGGTTCTTATGGTTGATGTCCTCGGGTTTGGCTTTTGGCCTTGAGGCTTTGAATCCTAAGCTTGCTGCAATTTCATCCCAGAACGGCATAGCCACGCTTCCACATCGAATTGGGCAACATGCGTACGACACGGCGCCTTCGGCGCGGCCTCAGCCACGAGTCGATTGATCTTGCCCATCACTTCCTGGGCGGACGAGTCGGGATAGACATCCGTGAGCACGATGATCCCAGCCACATCTGACTTCGCTCCGAGTTCGCCCACGACGCGAACGAGCTTGGGCTGACAGACCGGACCCCGCATCGCCCGCGTTTGGATCGCAGCGGTCTCCTTGGTCAAGCGTCGCCGCTGCACTAGTTTCGTCCACGCGGGTCGCAACGTTACTTCCGTCTTGCCCTCGCAGATGACGACGACCCTCATGGCCGCCCCCCGAGCTCTCCCATCGTCCACAGTTCGTCGAGCGTGAAGTCTTTGAGCCAGTTGGTGATGTCGGAGCGATCACCCACCCTCGCAAAACGAGCACGACCATCATCCAGGTCAGCGATTATCAGTTCTTCCGGTTCGATCCAGCGAACCAGCTCGGCGCTTTGAGTGGCTACGAGGACGGTCGTGCGTCCCGATGTTTTTCGCATCATGGATACCAGAAGCAAGATCCACTGCGGATGAAGGCCCAGCTCGGGTTCGTCGATGAGCAGCAAGCCATCGTCGGGTGCGGAATGCAAGACCGTGACCAGCCAGAGCATTCGCAGGAATCCGTCCGAGAGCTGGTTGACATAGAGCGGCTTGGAGAGCCCCGACTGTTTCCAGCGAAGATTGATGTGTCCTGCACCTGACGCCGGAAAATCGATGTTCTCCAGTCCAGGCATAAATAGACGTAAGTGTTCAATTAGCTCGCCATAACAATCCGGTCGGTCCGTTTGCATGGTGTAGAGAGCAGCGAACAGGTCACTCCCGTCGTTGGCTGGCACCTGCGTCGGTTGTAGCTGCTGCGGCCTTCGTACCACGCTCCCCGGTTGGAATCTCCAGCCTTGAACCAGGTGGATGCCTCTTACGCCATCGAGGACCGCTTGGCCGTGGGGAATATGCGAGCCTTGGGCAAAGAGATGAGGCTCCGGGCTATGCGGCACACTCCCCCCAGTGCGGCCCATTTTGGCGGACAACATCGATACCTTTGTGTCTAGTCGATCAAATATCTTCTCTTCACCCTCGTCGCGGCTTGAGCGCTGCCGCAGCTGCTCTCTTGATACGAAATAGCCTCCGCTTTCGCCGAGGAACTCCAGATCGTAGTGCAACTCGTACCCCTCGCTCCCGACCGTCACGCCCAGCATCATGGACGGAACTGTTGCCCAATCGGAAAGCGTTGCGTCGTAACCACCGAAAGTCGAGAAGAATCTGTTAAGATGCCTCGATCCCTCAGCGATCCCGCTGAACATGTTGGCGAGTTGCAAGACGCTTGATTTGCCCGCGCCGTTAGGGCCGATCATCACCGTGAGCGGGCTAAGCTCCAAATCCAATTGATCGATGCACCGGAAATTCTCTGCTCGTAGACGAGTAACGCGATTGACTGCAGGTATGGCCAAATCGGTGTCTCCTATTCGATTACCACTCCGGGCCGCCGTCGTAGCTG
>JADFPW010000165.1 GCA_022562105.1 Planctomycetota bacterium | reverse complement strand
CCTTCTCGCGCAATTTCGGCCACGAGGCAGCCTCGACGGCCGGTCTGGATCAGGCACGCGGCGAGGCCGTCGTGCTCATGGACGCCGACCTGCAGGATCCACCCGAGCTCATCCCGGAAATGGTCGCCCGCTGGAGAGAGGGCTACCACGTGGTCTACGCCCAGCGTAAGCGCCGGGCCGGCGAATCGTGGTTCAAGCGAACCACCGCGTGGGCGTTCTATCGATTGCTCAATTCGTTGACCCAGGTCGCCGTCCCCGCAGACACCGGCGATTTTCGACTCATGGATCACCGGGTGGTGGCCGATTTTCGGCGACTCCGTGAGCAGCACCGGTTCGTACGCGGAATGATCGCCTGGTTGGGCTACCGGCAGACCGCCATCCAGTTCGATCGACCCTCGCGAATGGGGGGAGATCCCAAATACGGGCCGTTGAAGCTCGCCGCCCTGTCGCTGGATGCGATCATGGGTTTCTCGACCGTACCCCTACGAATCGCCACCGCATTCGGGCTGCTGACACTGGTAGGAAGCATCTGCGCAGGCGGTGCCGTCCTGGTTCACAAAGTCGTTTGGGGCATCCCCCTACCCGGCTATGCCCTGTTGACCTGCGGGATCTTCTTCATTGGCGGTGTCCAGATGCTCCTGCTGGGGATCGTGGGCGAATACATCGGCCGGATTTACACCCAGGTGCAACAACGGCCTCTCTACGTGGTCCAGGAGCAGTCCAGCCTCCACACCCACTCCCCATCGATTTTCGATCCATCCCCCCTGTCCAGCCACGCCGCCACCATCGAGTCCGAGTGGGTTTCCCAGCCTGCCGCAGTCGTCTCGGATGCGTAGAAATGGGTGGTGGAGTACGATAACCGGGCGGCTGCGGCCCAAGGTTATGAGACGCTCCCCGGCATCCGATAATGATGATGACGGGCGTCCGGCTGCGTGGCTGGGCGATGAATGTAGCGGCCTGCGCCTCGCCGGCCGTGGATACGCAACCGTCCATGAGCGCAATACCCATGTTCAAGCGCATAGTCATCACCGGCGGCCACGGCTTTCTAGGCCAAACGGTGACGGACATGTTCCGTCGCCGGGAGGTTCAGACGGTCTCGCTGAGTCGGCGCGAGGGCGTCGATCTTCGGGATCCGTCGGCGGTGACGCACTTCCTGAAAGACTCCAAACCCGACTGTGTGATTCACTGCGCCGCCCACGTCGGTGGCATCGGCTACGTGCGTGAACATGCCGTCGAGGTATTCAACGATAACCTTCGGATGGCGATGGGACTTACCGAGGGTCTGGCTAACGCCGGGGTGGAGCGACTGGTCACCGTGATGCCCAACTGCACCTACCCCGGCACCAAGCAGGTGTTCCGCGAGGACGAGTGGTGGGACGGGCCGCTGCATGAGAGCGTGCTCATGTACGGCCTGCCGCGAAAGGTCCTGTGGGGCCTGTGTTGGACTCATGCACAGCAGGGCCGTCTGAAGGCCGCCCATCTGATTCTGCCCAACCTCTACGGCCCGGGCGACCATTTCGATGCGATTCGCAGTCACGCCCTGGGCGCTTTGATCGCCCGAATCGTCGATGCCCATCGCCAAGGCGAAGACACGGTGGAAATCTGGGGTACGGGGCGACCCATTCGCGAGTGGTTGTTCGTCCAAGATGCCGCCCGGGCCATTTGCGATTTCACGGCCTGCGCTTCGACGAGTGATGACGCGCTCGCACCCGACAACCCGCTGTTCAACGTCGGGATCGGTGAGGGCATCAGCATCAAGGCGCTGGCCGAGGAAATTCGGGGTGCCGTTGGATGGAAGGGGGCATTCGTATTCGATCGCACCCGCCCGGACGGGGCGACCAAGAAAGTACTGGACGGGAAGCGTTTTTGCGAACTGACCGGCTGGCGTCCGGCGGTCACCCTCGAAGCGGGCATTGAGCGCACCGTGGAATGGTACGTTCGCAACCTGGTGGAATCCTAAGCCGTGAAGGTTCAACAATTCAGCCCCAGTGTCGGTCAGCAGGAGGTCTTCAACCTGCTCGATACGCTGCGCGACAACTGGATGACCGAGGGGAAATGGACGGCCCGGCTCGAGGCGATGATCCGTGACCGGTGCGGATGCTCCTATGCCCTGATGGTTCCCAACGGCACGTTGGCCTTGTTTGCCGCCCTGAAGGTTCTGGGCATCGGCCCGGGTGATGAGGTGTTGGTTCCGGATTTCACATTCTTCGGAAGTGCATCGGCCGTCGCGTTGACCGGGGCCAAGCCCGTCTTGGTCGACGTGCGGGCAAGCGATTTTACGATGGACCCGGGTGCTGCCGAGCGTTCGATCGGCCCGGCCACCCGTTGCATCATGCCCGTGCATATTTACGGTCAAACCTGCGACATGGCGGCGCTCACCAAGCTGGCCCAGGGCCACGATCTGTTGATGGTGGAAGACGCCGCCCAGGGCATGGGCGTGACCTGTGGAGATCGCCACGTGGGCACCTTCGGCGACATCGGGTGTATGTCCTTCTTCGCCGACAAGACCATCACCACCGGCGAGGGCGGCGTGCTTCTGGTGAATGACCAGGAGCTGGCC
Source organism: Planctomycetota bacterium (assembly GCA_022562105.1). Classification (GTDB taxonomy): domain Bacteria; phylum Planctomycetota; class Phycisphaerae; order UBA1845; family UBA1845; genus JADFPW01. Next base: position 7,004 of record JADFPW010000165.1, on the reverse strand, counting down.
GAGCGCTGTATGTACTTCAAGAATCAGGGGCGACTCGAGCGCGGCAGCTTCGTCCATCCACAGATGGGATACAATTTCCGCATCACCGACATGCAAGCCGCCATCGGCGTAGCTCAATTCGAGCGCATCGACGCCGTGATTGCTCGCAAACGCGAGATCGTCGACCTCTATCGTGAGCACTTGGCCGCTGCGCCCGGGATCGAGTGGCCGGCGGACAACGGCCTGGGACAGACCGTACCGTTCCGAGCGAATATCCTTGTTGACCATGCCGAACGCCTGGCCGATTTCCTGAGCACCAAAGACATCCAGGCTCGACGGTTTTTCTATCCATTGCATCGCCAGCCTAGCCTCAATGCCGACAATGCCGTCGTACGAGAAACGCCGAAACAATCGGTTCGGCTATTTGAACGCGGCCTGTCGTTGCCCTCGTCGCCGGACATCACTACGGAGGAAATCCGCTACGTGTGTTCGTCCATCACTGATTTCCTCGGCACCGCTGCCAGGCCGGATCGCCTTACCGATCGTTCGGCCCTGCAGTGCGAACCCACACCGGTGTCGTAGTCGTGCCCACCGGCGTCGTCGTCCAACCACAGCTATCGGCGGAGTATCCCGGACCACGCCCGGGCGTATCGACTAACGCGTTGTTTACGCCGGCCACGACCGATCGGGAACTCGACTCCGGTGCCACCCTGGAGACCGCCGCCGCTCGGCTGGATCACTGGCGGCGCGTCAACGCCTACTACCACCGAAAGGTGACCTCCTATTTGCGTTTTGCCGTTCCCGAAGGCGAAAGCGTGCTCTTCATAGGATGCGAAGACGGAGCATCGCTGGCGGCCCTAAAGCCGTCACGCGGCGTAGGCGTGGATCGCCGGTCGGAGATGATCGAACTAGCCCGGCGACGACATGGATCGCTCGAATACCTCCATACCTCATACGACTCGCTCCACATCGAAGAACAGTTCGAATACGTGGTGCTGAACGACATTCCCAACGAGGTCGATGACATTCAGACGTTCCTCCAGAACCTGCTGCCGCTCTGCACTCCGACGACGCGTCTGGTAATCCTCCAGCACAACTATCTCTGGCGGCCGATTCTTCGCTTGACGGCGAGCCTGGGGCTCAAGTGCCCGGAGTCGCCACCCAATTGGCTCAGCGCCGGCGATCTGACGATGTTCCTGTATGCCGCCGGCTTTGAGACGGTCACCGTGCGGCGCAAGTTGTTCGTTCCCCGACACCTCCTGTACGTCGGGGAGTTGCTCAATCGAATCATGGGAGTCCTTCCCTTTCTGTCCAGGTTGGCGAGTACAGAGATTCTCATCGCTCGACCGTCGCCCGGTCTGCGCCCCCCGGATTACCGTAGCTGCACGATCGTGCTGACCACACGCGACGAATGCAGCAACATCGAGCCTATGGTTCGGGCGATTCCAAAGGTCGGCGAACACACCGAAATCCTGTTCGTCGAGGGTCATTCGGTCGATGGTACGCGAGAGGAAATCAAACGTGTAGCCGCCGCCTACCCGGACAAGAACATTCGCCTGGTGGTCCAAGACGGCATCGGCCAGGGAGACGCCATCCGCGAAGGGTTCAAGCAGGCACAGGGTGACGTGGTCATCCTGTTGGAAGCCGATCAAACATCACCGGCCGAGGACGTATTGAAGGTCTGGGAGCTGATTTCCACCGGCCGGGCGGACTTCGTGAACGGTACTCGCGCCGTCTACCCCATGACGCCCGGAGCGATGCCTCCGGTCAACCGGTTGGGGAATCTGTTGTTCGCAGTCTGGTTCACCTGGTTCCTCGGTCAGCGCACCACCGATGTGCTTTGCGGAATCAAGGGCATCAGCAAACGCCAGTTCCAGAAACTGGAGCGGAATTGGGGGTTCTTGGGGTTGTTCGATCCGTTCGGGGATTTCGAGCTGCTATTCGGGGCGTCGCGATTGGGTTTACAGATATGTGAAGTCCCCACTCGATACCGCCCGCGAGTCTACGGTCAGACTAAGTCGCGGGTGTTGTCCCATGGGTGGATTCTGGCCCGAATGGCTGCTCGTGCAACGGGAGTGTTCAAATGTCGATAGCCACCCATGTGAATCCGTCCGGCGGTGCTGACGTGGACAGCCCTGTCGCTAGGTCGCGGGACATGAAGGACTACCACGAGCGATTCGCCAACTACTACGACCTCTTCTACGAGTCGCGGGACATTGCCGGGGAGGTGAAGCAGGCGATCGAACTCATCGCTCCGGGGACGGACGGGAATCGCCGAGGCCTGCGTGTGTTCGATTTTGGCTGCGGGACCGGTTCGCACGCCGTCGAGTTCGCCGGACACGGATTCGATGTGGTCGGCTACGACATTGCGGAAGCCATGCTGGCCAAAGCGCGGTCCAAATGCGCCACACTGGATCACCCTCCGCAGTTCGTCGGCGGCGACATCAACGGGGTGATCGAGCGTTTCGGTGGAGAATCATTTGACTGCATCGTTAGTTTCTTCAATGTGCTGAACTGTATTCCCTCGGTCCCCGAAATAGCACGCCACCTCGCGGCCCTGCGGACCCTGTTGAAAATCGGCGGCCGCGGATTGTTGGCGGTTTGGAACGGAGCCGCCAGCTTGGCCGACCAACCCCACCCCCAGGTCCGCCGGTGGACCGATCCAGCTGACCGGGACCGGGAGATCATCCGATTCATGGTCCCCGAGCTGGATCGGATCAATCAAGTCTGTCGCCTGAACTATCAGGTCCTGACCATCAATCGCCGGACCGGGGCATTCGAGGAGTTCCAGTCCGAGCACGACATTCACCTGCTGACACCGGTCCACTACCGACACCTCCTGGCGACCAGCGGTTTTCAAGTCCTGCGTGAGTTTCCCCAGGGTCGAAGTGATGATCCCCTGACCACGGACGATTGGTTTGCCACCTATCTCGTGCAATAGGCGATCCGGACGGATCGAGTCGGCCTCATCTCTTCGGGGCATCGGTGGTCAGCGAGCGCGGTGGACTACGACTAGAAGGAACCACGCATAACCGGACTGGACCGCGCAGAGGGCGATGAGAAATGCGGGGCTGGCGTAGCGATCCACGGAGGCCCCCAGTCGATGGGCCCACAGAATGGCGATGACCGAGGCAACGGTCGAGAGAATGAGAATCCAAGCGGCGCCGCGCAGCAAGCGTATCCCTCCACGAGAGACGGCCGCCCCGAACAGCGCGCTGAACAGGCCAAGCGCACCTACCAGGAGGTGTACGTGTTTAAGTTCCCAGTGGGTCCCGAGGCTGCGCCAGATCCAGGCCACATAGGCGATCACACCGAGAAAGGCGAGAAAGGCCAGCGCAGAGGTCCGCCCGCGCCACGCCGCCGCCCCACGCGCACCTAATGTCGCCGCCGCCCCCGCGACCACCAGCCACAGACCCGCGAACGTAGCCAACCCCTCCCAGCCGTACATCAACGCCGTGAGCGTCACGATGAACTGTCTCGCCTCAGCCATCTGATCTGCGTGGTCCGACGATTCTCCCTCACGCTTTGATTGGTCTTTCTGAGGATCGGCCACGGCCGTGGTTCCCTCGGGCGGGGCGGGATTCGCCACCCGCACCGGCGCACGGCCGAACGTCAAGTCGGCGCCGAAGAAGAGGGCGATGGGCATGCTCATGTTGTGGCGCACGCCCAACTCGGGATCCACGCGAGTCCAGAGCGTGTACAGCCAGATGGCAGCCACCGCCAAGCTCATCAGCCCGACCAGCCGGTGGCCCCAGCTGGAAGACGACCCGGACGAGGAGTAAACGGTGGTGATTTGGAGATGCGATTTGTTCATGTTTTGAATCGCACCCGTTGTGTCCCCCGCCGCCGACGCGGCAAGGCCACCAGCCTCCTGCCGGCCCTCAGCGTCGTTGTCCCCTATCGGTCCCACGTCGGATTGCTCATCAGCTCGACGACCCTATCGACGGCCAGTCTCGTGCCCCGACGCTGATAAGGTAGCCGTCACCGTCGATCGGATACTGCTGGAGGTAATCCACCATCGTGTCCACGGTGATCGCTTCCACCCGAGCCAAACGCTGCTCCACGGTCAGGGGCTCGCCGTGATTGTCCACATCATCCATGATCTGCACCAGACGGTGATAGGGCGACTCGCCCTCGACCGCCAAACCCGTCCGCCGCTTGTTCTTAACCCGCTGCAATTCCTCGGCGCTAACTCGCTCCCGGCTGATCTGACGGGCCTGGGCCTGCATGGCTTCGGTCATCTTCTCGACGTTTTCCGGCTCGGTCTGGCCGTAGAGGATCAACAGCCCGTGGGTGGCGTAGTCCAAATGCCACACACCGGCGAATGGACATAGACCCGTCTGAACGATCTCCCAGAAGAAACGCGAATTGTCGCCGCCGAGGATGGTAGCCACCGCCTGGGCGGTTTCGTAGCCGTCATCGCCGCCGCCGGGAGCCCGAAACACCAGCGACACGATCTGTTGCTGAAAACGGTCCACCTGCTGGACGACGGTTCCGGTCCGCGGCTCGGTGGGCAGGCGGGTGCGCTGGTACTCGGCCGGCGCCCATCCCCCGCAGTGTTGTTCTGCCAGCTCCACCGCTCGCTTCGGCTCGACGTTGCCCGCCACAATCAGCACCATGTTCGAGGGCACGTAATGCGCGTGCATATAGTCGAGCATTTGGTCGCGGGGCAGATCGGAGACCGTCTCCTGATACCCCAAGACCGGCCAACTCAACGACGTGCCCTGGAACACCTTCTCCAGGATCAGATCGAATGCCACATGCTCGATCTTATCCTGGGACATGGCGATCTCCTCCAGGACGACCTTCTTTTCACGATCGAACTCCTCGGGCGGCAGCGTCGAGCTCATCATGTCCGCCAGTAGGTCGATCTGCTTCTCCAGGTCACAGCCACGGGATTGACCGTGGTAGAAGGTCCGCTCCTGAGAGGTGAATGCGTTGGGCTGTCCGCCCATGCGGTCGAAGTCGAGGCTCAGCTCGCGGGTGGTGCGATGAGGCGTCCCCTTGAAGCACATGTGCTCGAGAAAGTGCGACACACCCGCCAGCGGGCGCGTTTCGTCGCGGGCACCGGTCCGGACCAGAATGCCCGCCGCCACCGAGTTGACCCCGGGCATCTGCTCCACAACGATCTTCAGGCCGTTGGACAGCACGTGTGTGGTAAACCCGCCCTTCACGACTTCACCTCAAAATCTCGCGGACCCATGGTGACCACGCTCAGGGCGTCCCGCGGATGCTCGTCAAGATAGCGACGGATATCCTCGACCCTGACCCGTTGTACCCGTTCGAGCTTCTCTCGTCGCGGCATCAGATGCCCGCGGAAGAACAGGTCGTTGGCCAGCTCACCGCAGCGCGACCGGGTCACATCGCCGCGAATGTCGCTCCGCACCAGGATGCCCGCCCGAGCACGGTCCAGCTCATCCTCGGTCAAGTCGTCCTTGAGGCGGTCCACCTCGCCAAGCAGGGTGCGATAGGTCTCCTCGCAGTTCTCCGGCGTGCTGGACGCCCCGAAGTAGATCATGCCCGCCCCCCGGGCCTGCTCATGCCAAGCGCCAACCCAATAGACCAAGCCACGCTTCTCCCGGATTTCGGTGAACAATCGGCTGCTCATCCCACCGGCCAGTACACGAATCATCACCGTCTCGGTCGGGAACCAGTCGTCAACGACGGTCACCCCGGGCAAGCAGAATGCGATCTGCTGCTGCTCGAGTTCCTTGTGAAGGTGGACGCGGTCAGGCTTGAAATCGATCGAGGTCTGCTCGCGGCCGGCCCATTCCGCCCCGCCGTATCCGTCGAAGTGGTGCTGCAACGCGTCCCCCACGGCAGCGTGATCGATGCATCCGGCGACCGATACTTGCATCCGTCCGGCATGGAAGTACCGTTTCCAGTAGTCCAGCAAATCCTGTCGCGTCACGCGGTCTACGGTCTCGACCTGACCGAGGTGATGACGCCCCAGCACCGGGCCCCACGCTTGCCGGTCCAGGGCCCGGTCGGTCAAGCCCTGGGCATCATCCTCCAGCAGGGTCAACTCCTGACGGGTAAGGTCGACGGCCACCTGAAAAGCATCATCCGGAAACGTGGGATGGCGCAGAAAGTCGGCGTGCAAGGAGATGGACTTATCCAGGAACTCGGGCAGGCACAGACAAGTGAAACCCATCGCTTCCCGGCCGAGCCACGAGTTGCGTCGCGTGCCGATCCCGTCGAAGGCGTCGGAAAGCTCACGCCCACCGAGCGTCTGAGTTCCTTTGTCCAGCACCTCCATCGCCAGCCTGGCCAGGCCCAGCAGTTGGGGAGGTTCATGGCCCATGCCGGCCAGGAAGCGAAACTCCAGCACCACCGCCTGACGTTCAGGGAGCTCTTCAGTGGCCAGTTCGATCCCGCACGGTAACGTTTTCTGCATTAATCTCTGCTGGTCTTGGGCCAATTCGGCTCCTTCCGCAGTGAAAGATCTCATCAAATACGCATCCCATGTTTATCCGAGCCGCGACCGTGAGGGAGCGGTTTCCTGCGACCGAGGCGTCGTGCCAGGCTACCGCTCCCTTACGGTCGCGGCTCGGTTATTGGGATTGTTCTCAGATACCACACCCGCTCGATCAGCAATCAATGTTCTACCGGAGTCCCCAGATGTTTGGCGACCTCCTGGAGCTTCTCTTCCATCCGCTCGGACGTGGAAGCTTCCAGGTTCAAGCGCAGCAGCGGTTCGGTATTGGATTTGCGAACATTGAACCACCAATCGTCGAACTGCACGGTCACGCCGTCCAGGTAGTCGATGCGGGCGTCAGGGTAGATTTTGCTCAGCTCGCCCAACGTGGCGTCGGCGTGGGGGTTCTCGAAGTTCCGTTCGCCGCTGCCGGCGTAGCGTAACAGCGGCTTGACCAGATCGCTCAGCGAGGCCGCCGTTCGGGTGAGCATGTTCAGCGTCTGGGCCAGGGCCAACATCCCCGAATCGCAGTTGAAGTGGTCTCGAAAGTAGAAGTGCCCGCTCAGCTCTCCGCCGCAGATCGCCTTGGATTCCGCCATGGCCTTCT
>JADFPW010000164.1 GCA_022562105.1 Planctomycetota bacterium | reverse complement strand
CCATAACTTGGCTCAAATGCTTCTGCGAAAAAAGGAGTTTTCCGAGGGACACTGGATAATGACCTTTCAGGATAATGGTACTGAACTAGAGTACCGCCTGAAAATATCCGAAGGAACCGTCCACGAAGAAGAGCTTATAGTGGACGGATCCCGAAAACTTCATCGCCAAGAGAATGGGCGAGGAACCATTGACGCCGTCGACATGCCCGGCAAACCAATGCGCTTTGAGGTTCCTACTTCCGAGCCGGCAGTCCTCACCAAGCGCGATTTGGTCCAGCACCCGTTTCTTGAGCCTCTTTATCTCTGGTCCACTTCGGTTCTCTATTACCCATTCGGAACGCCCATGGGTAGAGATCATCTGGAGATCGTTCAGGAGGACGGTGCAACGAAAGTGGACGCCAGCGATTTTCAAGCGGTCATCGGGATATTTCGAGAGGGTGCCAAGCAGTTTCCGACGCAATTCGAGTCTGAAGTTGTGGCCGACATGAAACATATCGGGTACGACCTGATGGGAGTTGGGCTGGGCCAGGTTCCCCATGTCCTAATGAAGCGTCCGTTTCCCAGTGCGATAGTAGGGTTATATGCCCAAGAGGCTGATCTTAGAGGGAAGACATGGCAGACGACAATGTCGCAAGGGATGTTTCGAGCCCTCTCCCTGATCATTCAGACTGTGTACGCCGAGCTTATGTCTAACTCAGGGTGCTTGATCATCGACGATATCGGCGAAGGCCTGGATCACGACCGATCAACAAGACTAATTCAGGTCCTAATGGACCGCGCGCAGAAAAGCCACGTTCAGTTGATCATGGCGACGAATGATCGATTTGTCATGAACGCGGTTCCGCTTGAGTCTTGGTCTTGTCTGCGCCGAACACCCGGCGGATGCAAGGTCCTTAATCATCAGAATTCGAAACTTCTCTTTGACGAATTCAGGCTCACCGGTCTGAACAACTTCGACTTCCTCGCGACCCAATTCTTGAGCACAGAACACCACGACGATGATTAAGCTAGCCGTCTTCGTTGAAGGGCAGACGGAACAGCTATTCGTACAGCGTCTCGTCCAGGAGGTTGCGGGACACCACAACGTCGAAATAGAATTGGCAAAAGCCTCCCATGGAGGCAAGTCCGGCCTGCCAAGGCGTTTTCTCCTCCTCCAGCCTCCAAAGCCACTCGGCAAGCAGTTCTTCGTGTTAATCGTGGATTCGGCGACTGACAGCCGTGTAGCATCGGACATTCGGGATCAGTACGGGAGTCTTGTCAGCGCCGGATATTCACTGGTGCTTGGCCTGCGCGATGTCTACCCTGAATTGCGAAGCGAGATCCCGCGGATTAGGCGGGCTATCGACGGCGTTCTCCCCAAGGGCAGCGTAAGCGTGAATGTCGTCTTAGCAATAATGGAGGTCGAGGCGTGGTTTCTCGCGGAACACACCCACTTTGCGCGACTCTACCCTGGACTTACCCTGGAGATGGCGAACAACGCTATTGGCGATGACCTGCAGACGCTTGACGTTGAGGACATCGCACACCCAACGGAAACACTCAATACGATTTACCAGCTCGTTGGGCGAGCATATCGGAAGAAGAAGGATCAGGTCTCAGATATTGTCAAGGTCCTTGATTACGACCACCTGTACGTTGAACTCCGCAATGGAATCACCGCTTTCAGCTCCTTATGCGACCATCTTGACTCCTTCCTCTCGTCGGAAACGGCACCTAAGTCGCCCACGTAGCTGACGGGTGGCATGGTCGATGCTTGCGTGGCCATGCTCTTTACGAATCCGTAGGAACATGCCCACGACAAGCGTGGGCATGGCACCCGACGCTCGTCACCTTGACGACGCTGCCGATGAGGCGTCCAATGCGGTTCGTCGCTGCGATGCGCGTGGCGCGGGGATGCATGGAGGCGCCTGCATATGGGGAAATTCAGTCTGGCCAGGGCCGAGGGGGTCTGCGCCGCCGATGGCAAGCCGATCGGGGAGGGGGACGAGCCCGACCTACCCGGCTGCTTAATGCCATCTATCGATCGGTGTCGGACGGAGATGGTCGGTAGACCCGCGGCGGGTGGCATGGTTCACGCTGGCTGGCCATGCTCCTTACCCATCCGAGGAAACATGCCCACGACAAGCGTGCGCATGGCACCTGGCACCCGGCGGCACGGGGAATCGTGAAGTTGTCGGTTTTTTGCGCCGGTTGACATGACCCGCCCGGTCCGCATGTGGGCCGGCACCGAACCGACGGGCATCGAGCCGTTCCGGCGCCTGCTGCGTTTCAACGACCTACTGCTCCGCGCATAATCCCCCTGCCCAACGCCGTCCGCAGCCGTTACCCACAAGCCCCTGGATGACAATCCATGAGCCGTCCAATCCGTTCTTTCCCTTCGCCCTGCGCTCACCAGGCCGTTGTCGATCTTCCCCGTGGCGCCGCCGGTTGGCCGTTGAACCCCGGCCGTCTTGTCTCCGTGCTTGGGAAAGCTGGTCTCATCAATCAGCCCGATGGCCTCTTCGCCCGGGTGGGCCTGGGCCACCCACTCTTGCACACGATCCACCGCACGCTGGTGATCCCGGGTATGGGTCGCCAGAAAACCCTGCAACGTTCTCGGGGCCGCGCCCAGCGCGGCGGCCATCGGCTCGGCGCACGTGCGGCGAACGTTCGATAGTTGACCGTGTACATACCGCTGCAGATGCTGGCGCCCCTCGCGGCGAGCAAAAGCAGTCGTCGAACCACCGTAAGAATCGGCGCAAATCGCCTACCAGCCGACCTAGTCGTCGCGCATCCATGCTCCTGTCCTGCAGCCTACTATCGCCGGAGCAATGATCGTACCAGCAGCATCAGATTCTTGGGCCTGACCCGCGTTGTCGTGCTAAGACCGGTCTCAAGGACAGCCCTCTGAGATACGGCTAGAAGCTATCCCAAAACCCATTCCGAGCCGCGCCCGTGAGGGAGCGGATGCCGAAAACCGCTTGCTTACGCGCGCGGCTCGGTTCGGATCGCCTCCTCGATGGCGTTTTGGGATAGGCTCTAGTCAGTCGAAGCATCTTCAGCGGGCTTTGGCTTGGGCGCCGCCGAGCGGGTGCGGCCGACGTTGATCTTGTCGATGGTGACTTGCAAATAGCGCTGTCGGTGGCCCTTGCGCAGGCGGTAGTTCTTGCGCCGGCGGATCTTCTGGATGACCAGCTTGTCGCCCTTGATCTCCCGCTGGATCGTTGCAGCCACCTTGGCGCCGCTGACGTAGGGGTGGCCGATATTGGATTTCGCCCCGTCGCCAATCATCAAGACCTTGTCGAACTCGATGGTCTTCTGATCGTCGGTCAGGTCGCGTAGCTGCACTTCGAGCCTGTCTCCCTCTTGAACCTTGTACTGGTGAGCCCCGTCTTCGATGATTGCGTACACGCTCGAAAGTCTCCTGGGTGCCTGTCCGGCCGTCCTATCTCGCCATGGGATCCCGCCAGATGCGAGCCGGGCATTGTGGGGTCTGGGGGACGCGGTGTCAACCCGGTGGACCGGCGCCGACGGCGGTCAGCGGCTCTTCGAGGGGTTTGGCAGGGAGACCTCGACCACCTTGTGGGCCGTGAAAGACCGGCCGGTTCGCCAGTCGAGGAACGTTACCTTGATCTCGACTTCCGGCCCCTGGGGCTTGCCCGGGGCGTTGGGATACCATGGGCATTTGATGGTGTAGTGGTCGGTCATGAACCTGCCGTGCCAGGCCCGCCGCAGCTCCTCGGGATCGTCGATCACGCGCCCGAGCAGCCTGGGTGCGCCCGGGCCGTTGTTATCGACCAGTTTGACGGTGATCTCCCCGGGGGCCTTGATCACATGCCCGTCCGCGTCCAGCGGCCTCAGGTAGACCACGATCCCGTCGTCCCCCGGCTGGCCGTCGAAATCCGCCCCGCCGGTGAGGGTGGCCAGCTCGATCCGAACGACGGCGAAAAGCGTATCGGGCGTACCCGGCTTGAACCCCATCAGATCCTGGATTCGCCGCTCCTGGGCCTTGATCGTTTCCTCAAGATCCTGATTTCGCCGCGCGAGGGTCTGCTTCTCGAGCTGTGCCTGATCTAGTTCTCGCTTCAGCTTGGTGGGCAAGCCTGTCGATCTGGGCGGGCACCCGGCGATGAGGGCTACCACCCCGACCCCGAGCCAGATCATGACCGCGCGGAGTCGATCAACTGGCGTCGTCCTGGAATCCATGCGGATAGGATTCATGCCCTATGGGATACCCGGGGTGCGGACGGTTTGCAACGGTGGTCTCGGACGCCGGTGCGGGGGTAGCGGATCCGGCGCTGGTAATTGCTGCCGAGAATGGGTATCCTGAAAGGGGATGGTGGCCCTTTCTTCACGCGCTGGAGACCTTCGCCGGGCGGGCAGAGGACGTTACGGGTCGGTCGGAGAAACACAGGAGGATTTCGATGTTCAGGAAGCATGCGATCGTGGTTTTGGCCCTGGTGGTCGTCGGTGGGTTTGCGGTTCCTATTGAGGCACGTCTTCCGGGGACGTTGAATTTCGAGAATGTGACTTCGACGAATGTGATCCAAACGGTCACCGAATCGAGCAGCAACGAAAAGCAAGTCGATTTCGGCGACTTCGACAACGACGGCGACCTGGACGTGGTGATCGCGAACGCCCTGAGCGACTTCGGCACGCGCAAGAACAAGCTGTATCGCAACGACGGCGGCGTGATGCAGGAAATCAGCGCCACCGGGGTCATCCCGGGGTTCACCGGCTTTGACGTCAGCAGAAGCGCCTTCTTCCGCGACTACAACGGCGACGGCTGGCTGGACATCATCATCATCAACGACGCCAATACCGGGGGCGACGGCGGCCGGACCAAGCTCTACATCAACAAGCAAGTGGCCGGCGTGTTCGACCGTTTCGATGAGGAGGGCAACGATCGCCTCGGACCCAACACCGGCGGCGCCGCCTGTAGTGGCGTCTCATTCGACGTCGATGGCGTCAACGGCCCCGATCTCTACGTGGGCAACTACCCGAATTCCTCCCAGGACACCATGTACTTCAACGACGGCAACGGCTTCTTCACCGAAGTTACCGGCAGCAACGTTCCCTTCGACGCCGACTACACGGTCGATGTGGCCGCGGCCGACCTCAACGGTGACGGGCAAGTGGACCTGCTAATCTCCAACGGCTTCGGCGACCCGAACTTTGTCTACTACAACAACAACGAGGGCGCGGGCTCCGGGCTTGGGGACTTTAAGTATAGCTCGAGCGGTGACATCGACAACCTCGGCAACCCCGGCCAGAACGAGAATGCCATGGAGCCGGCCGACTTCAACGGAGATGGGCGAGTCGATATCTACTGGACCAACCGCACCGGGGTGGCCGACAAGATCCTTCAGAACTCGGGCAACGACGGCAACAACATGGCCACCTTCAGCGAGGTCGCCATGCCCGACCACGTCAGCGACACCAAGAGCGTCAAGGCGACCGTCCTGGACTTGAACCACGACGGGTTGATCGACGTGTTCGTCACCGGCGACAACACCCGTCCAAGCGTCCTGCGGAACGTCTCCTGGGCTGGCCACATTGCGTTCATCGACTGGACGCCGGCCCCCGCTTTCCCCAATGGCACGTCCCTCCGGGGATGGCATGCAGCTGCGTTCCATGTCGATGATGACGAATGGGAGGACATCTTCCTCGGCGGGTGGAATGACGACCACCTGTTCCGCAACGTCGATTCCAACGAGTTTGACGAGAGCGACCTGACGGTGGTCGATGGGAAGATTCAGCTGCCTGCCGTATACAACCAGGATCCGGTAGCCGTCAGCGGCACCGCCGCCGTGGACGAGCCGGATACCTATGAACTGTCCGATCTCGGGTCGGGGTTCATCTCCGCCGTGCTCAACGGGGCCGATGATCTCGAGTTGGAGTTCTTCGACGTCGCCGGTGGGTTGGTCCTGACCGTTGATCGCGGTGCGTTCGGTATCGAGGAAGCGGCTCAGCTCGACGCGAGCGGGATCGGGAGTATCCGCGTCGTTGTGCTTGAATCGGCCGGCGGGGACTGCGAGGGCGATGCCAACGGCGATGGAGTCGTGGATCCGCTGGACAGCGGATTCGTGCTGGCGCGTTTCGGTTGCTCGGTCGGCACCGGCGATGCGGATTGCGACACCGCCGATCAGAACGGCGACGGGACCGTGGATCCGCTGGATGTCGGTTTCGTGCTGGCCCGCTTTGGCACGTGCGAGTCGGGGGCGGGAAGCTACATTCTGGAGATCCTGGCCCGCGACTAATGAGCCGCTGCAGCGGTGGGGCCTGCAACTCCACGATTGCCGAGGTGCCAGGGTCCCACGGTAGAAGTTCGCTAGCTAGCGGATGAAGGACTTGCCCAACAGGCGGCGCAGGAGGGCGAGTTGGCCGGCATGGAAGGCCTCGTGCCGGGACAGATGGGAGATCGCTCCACACACGGTCGAATAGTGGGGGTGCGCTTTCCCCTCGGCGCCAAATGCGGGCTCGGTCAGTTTGGCATCATCCAAACCGGCGATGGCTTCAACCGTCTTGGCTTGCATGCGATCCATTTCAGCTCGAACCTCGTGGGGACTCGGAAACGGATGTTCGCCGAACGAGAGCACGGGCGCCCCGATGGGGAAGTGGGAACCAAACTCGGCTGATAGCTCGTCGCGCCCCAGACACCGCTTGAACACCAACGTATTCTGGGCGCTCACCAAATGGCCGCAGATCCATAGGGCGTGTTGGGCGCCGGGTGTCGGCTGAAAGCCCCAGTCGTCGCCTTCCAGATCGGCGATCAGGGTCAATGTCCACTCTCGGCTGCCCTGCAACTGCTCAGCCAGCAATTGTGCCGTGTTCATTTCGGTTTCTCCAGGCCCACCTGCGTGGGGGAAATCGGTAGCTTACCGCCGCCCGACGGCGCGGAGAAGACTCGTATCTCCGCGGGGATGGAAGCGCCCTGATCACGAACGGTTGGCTGATTGACTCCGACCGGTGCGGCTCCTACGATCGCGTCTATCGGCGTCCGGCCCGGAGCCAGTGACCCCGCCAACGAAAAGGACAACCGACCATGATGATTTCAGAGACGATGAACACCAAGCTCAACGACCAGATCGTCGCCGAGTTCACGGCGGCCTACCACTACCTGGCCATGGCCTGCGCCTTGGACGAGATGGGCTACAAGATCCTTCGCGAGTTGTTCCACCATCAATACCGCGAGGAGCTTGAACACGCCGAGCGGATCGTCAAGTACGTCGGCGAAGTCGGCGGAACCGTTACGCTCGATGCCCTACCCAAGCCGAACGGCACCTTCAGCAATCCCGAGGCCATCGCCCAGGCTGCTCTCGATAGTGAGATGAGCATCACCAACCGAATCAACGACTTGGTGGGTCTGGCTGATTCGGAAAAGGACTACGCCACGCGTCGGTTCCTCGACTGGTTCATCGAGGAGCAGGTGGAAGAGATTTCCAGCATGGGCGACTTGTTGCGCCTGATCCAGATGGCCAAGGGCAACATGCTCCAGGTCGAAGCCCGGATCCGCCACGAGATGGCTGCTCCGAAGTAGCCCTGGCCCACCGTCGCCGGCACCATCTGCCCCTCCCGCGATGTTCGATTGCGCGCCTGGGGCTCCGCGGCGTACACGCTACCGACCACGAATGCGCCCGGGCGTGTCAATCATCCAAAGGCGAGTATTGGCAAACCGAGCACAAAGAGCACGAAAGTTGCCACCAAAGCTGCGATAGCCGCAAAAATCAGATCGAATCCGGCCACGGTTCAACTCCTCTCTTCGGTCGTCTTTACATCCGTCCACCCCGGCAGTGTACCACGGTGCGCGAAACAACCCCACCAGGAAAAGCGTGAATGGGCATCCGATGCCAGCTGGGCTCGGCGAGGCGGTCGATGTATACTTGGCTGTCGGTCTTGAGGCGCAACAGTCATGAATACGGCCAGTCTGATACCGGTTGCGCTGCTCGCCATTTTCGCATGCGCCGTTCTCTTGCTCGTAGCCGCCATCGTACTGCTCGTTCGCGGCTGGCGGGGCCGGCGTGTCGATGATGACCCGCACTGCAGGAAATGCGGATACAACCTAAGAGGGATCACCTCCAATAGTTGTCCGGAGTGCGGCCTGAGCGTTTCCGTCAAGACCGTGGTGTGGGGCCAGCGCCGGCGCCGTTACGGAGAGCTGGCGATGGGCTTTATGCTGCTGCTCGTCGTGGGATACGGGCTAGGTTGGTTCGCCACAGGGCGGGCCGTGAGAATCAATTGGTATCTCTACTCTCCGACCCAATGGTTAATCGGAATGGCGAGCGGCGATGACGCGGAGGCCATCAAGGAGCTAATTCGCCGCACGAAGGCTGGAGTGCTTACTGCGACGGAGCACGCGCTCGTCGCCGAGGCGGCGTTGCAAGAACACGGTGCCGCACCGACTCCGGCGGACCTACATAAATGGGCGGATGTAGTGACAGTACTCGACATAAACAACGCCCTCACTGTTGAACAACGAGATCGCTTCTACCGCCGGCTGGCCGGCGTGGAACTCATCGTCCGTTCCACTATCGTGCAAGGGGATAGCCTGGTGGAGATGATCCGAGTCAGGAGTTACGGAAGACACACGCCCTACGGGCGTTTCAAGATGCGCATCGAGAATCGTTATATCGACGGCAGAATCAACACTCCAAACGCCCTCAAGGAGTGGCACGATGTGCAGCTTATGGGGCCCGGTTTCGGATCGGGCAAGAGTTGGCCCTTCATGGGGTTACGGGAAGAGCGCCGACCATTACTGGATACGAACTCACGTGATCTCCGTCCTGGGGCGCACACACTCGAGTACGTGCTCACCCAGGCCGTGTTTCCCGTCGGCGCTGATCCTGAGGCGACCGAGCCCATCTGGTCGCAGACAATTCGGACCACGGCAGATGTGATAGTCGTGGATAATGCGGATCTGGATCCGATCACCACCATTCCCGATGCGCAAATCGGTGAGTGGCTTCACTCAGCGATTCGGATTTGGTATGTAGACCGGACCTTGTTCAAGACTGATAGCCGCGAGCGAGTGACGTTCAACTTTGTGCTGGACCGGGCCGCCCCTTTATGCCTCTGCTTTGATGTTGAGGCGACGGTCGATGGGCAGGTGCATGAATTGGGGACGCTCACTTGGTCCACGGGCGATTGGGGCAGAGCGGACCAAGTGAACTTCTGGCTCGACGACATCGACGATCCGCAGGCTCCGCTTGAGCTGAGTGTAGTATTGCGATCGAGCCGCCAAGTCGCGAGCCGGACGATTGATTGCTTCGAAATCTGGGATGGGGAACTGCGCTTTGGCCCGATTCCGGTTCCGGTGAATCCGCCGAGAATACGACCATCGCCACCAACAGGTGATCAGGGCGAACCAACCGTGGACGAACCGTAGCGGGAACTTACGCCGGGGGCACGCATCACTTTGCGAGTCGCACCCGATGCGCCGCCCGTCCGGCGGGGCGCCGGACGCTACTTTGCGATGGGTTGTTACTGCACCAGCACACCTGCGATGCAGCCGGTAGTCCAGCAGGCCATGGCGCCGCCGAGCATGGCCCGTGGGCCTAGGCGGACGAGATCGGCGCGGCGCTCAGGGACCAACGCCCCGATGCCGCCGATCTGAATGCC
>JADFPW010000163.1 GCA_022562105.1 Planctomycetota bacterium | reverse complement strand
AAATCGCCGTGGGGGAAAGGGGGCTTTCTGCGCCGACCACGGTGGACCATACCGCCAATCCGACGATCGTCGCACACTACACCGACTGGCAACGCTCACGTCGCCTCATGAAATATGCGGGCTAACGGTCGCGGCTCGGTGGGGCGATCTAAACCTTCCCCGTGACTACTTTCCGAAGTCCACCTTGGGCACCGCCTTGGCCTCTTCGGCGACCTCGAAGTACTCAGCCTCGTCCACCCCGGCCCAGCCGGCGTAGACTCGACCCAGCAACTTGCGGCGAAAGACATTCAACCCTTTGACCGCCTCGTTGTAGCGTTTTCGTTCCAGCCCGATGCGGTTTTCGGTGCCTTCGAGCTGATCCTGTAGCTTCAGAAACGACGTGTTGGCCTTGAGTTCGGGATACTGTTCGTGCAGTGAGAGCAACCCTGACACATTGAACATCCCCAGCGACAGCGCCTTTTGTCCAACGGACTTGGCTTGGGTGTAGCTCGCTCGCGCCTCAGCCAATCCCAGGAAGACGTCCGCCTCGTGGCCGGCCACCCCCTTGACGGTAGATACCACATTGTCGATCAGGTCGAAGCGGCGCTGCAATTGGTTCTCCACTTGAGCCCAGGTGCTCTGCACCTCTTCGTCCAGGGTGACGGCCCGGTTGTATCCGCTGTACATGCAGCCGCCGACCACCACCAGGGCGAGCACGATCGCCGCCAGAGCGGTAAATAGAATCTTCACTTTGTAACTCCCTTTCTCAATCGGGCGATTCGCCCGCCTGCTACCAACCGGCCCCTGCACCGCCGCCGCCGAATCCGCCTCCTCCGCCGAACGATCCTCCACCGAATCCGCCGCCGCCAAACCCGCCGCCTCCGCCCCACGAATGTCGGCCGCCGCCCATCATGCTGCCGAGCATACTTCCGACAAACAAGCCCCGCATCAGCCCACCCCCACCCCAGGTGCCGCGGTGGCGGCGGCGCCGTGACATGCTGGAAAAGACGATCATCATGATGATGAAGGGCATCATTCCGCCGCCGCACATGTAGCGGCCGCCGCGGCGACCGCTGTAGCGATACGTCGGAATCCCGGTCAGCTTTACCTTCGCCGAATCAGCAACTCTATTCGCCAAGACCACCGTGCCCTGGAGGATCCCGCCGGAATAGTCGCCCTGCTTGAACTGAGCGGCGAAAACGTTTCGAGCGACCTGCCCGCACCACCCGTCGGGCAGGATCGGCTCCAGGCCGTAGCCGGTGATGATTCGGACCTTGCGCTCCTTGACCGCCACGCCGACCAACGCTCCATTTTCCTCCTTGGCTGACCCAAGTTTCCAGGCCTCGGCGTGGCGCAGGAAAAACTCGAAGTCCGGTTCGCCCTCCAGTGTGGCCACGGTGAGGATTTTGATCTGGGCGCCGGTCTTCTGTTGCAGCTCACGAAGCCAACCTTCGAGTTGCTGCTTGGTGGATGGATCGATGATGCCAGCCGTATCGACCACGTAGGTGCCGGGATCAGGAATGGTAGTTTCGCCCCGGGCAGTACCGGCGCAGGTCAGCACCACGCCGACGAGAAATGGTAGAACGAGTGTCGTCGTCTTAGGCTTCATTGGCCCACCCCGCCAGCACCTCAACGTCACGGTAGAGCGATTCGTAGGCCGACCAGTTGTGGTCGAAAGTCGCCTCGACCGCTTGACGAACGCTGACCAACTTCCGATCAGCCAGTTTCTCGATAGCATCGACCACGCTCGATGGGGCCTGATACTCCTTCTGATCCTTGAGCCACAAGAACCCGCGCAGCGTTCGCAGCAGATGAACGCCGATGTCCGTTTCCAGGTCGGCCAGCATCTTCTCTCGCCCGGCGGCGGCCAAGATTCCCTGCCGGAGACGAATAAGAATCCGCTTGAACTCCCGCTCGCATTGCAGCCGGACATGCTGCGGCTCGAACGTCAGGTCGTCGAAAAAGTCGTCTCCCAGCACGGTGACGTGGCGCTGCTGGATCTCGAGCAACTCCACCGGAAACGTGTCGCAGGACTCGGCGATGTACGTCGGGGTCATGACCAGCGGGGCGGAGATTCGCTCCTTGCCCAGACGCGCCCCTTCTGTGGCGAATCGGCGGAGCAGGTTCAGATCCATGGCGTCAAGCACCAGCACGCTACTGACGGCGTGTCGTGCCGCGTCGAAGTCGGCCGTCACGGCCGGGCCGTAGATGGTGAGCCCCCGAGTCTTCGAGCCCGCCAATTGCCTTATAATCTCTACAAACCGCCCAACAGCCGCCCGAACAGGCTCGGCTATCTTACCTAGATTCACAGGGTGATCCGTCATTGTGTCCCCTTCCGGGCCAATTGGTGATCCGCGTGTTGGATCCACGGTCGCCGCCGTTTGTTGTTTTCTAGTCCTGTCTTCCGATAGTGGCCATTATAAGCGTGGGGTGATTCTATAGGTCCAAGACCGATTGACAAGTGGGGGTCTCGATGCGCGAGCCCAGACAGATGCAGGATACCGTGGCTCCGGGCCACCAAGCGACGCGCGTCCGCCGAGTCAGCGTCCGAAAAGGGGTGCCACACTGAAGTAGACTACCGGACCTTGATGATCGCCACCAGCCGGCTTGTGTGGTTCCGTGCGGCGCCGCGTTGGGGTTACATCCGCTCTCGACTTTGGCCTCGAGCAACCATCGACTGGCGACGTGGCCTCCATGAACTTCCTGGCTAGCAAGAAGTGCTTGGCGTAGAACCCAACGAACCCGGGGGTGGCGACCCGTAGCTGCTCCGGAAACACCACAACATCGGAGGTGCAGCCGTGCCCTACCAGAACATGAGCCTGGACGCCTTTGCCCGCTACGTGGGCATGGATGCGCGCGACGTCCGTCGTCAGGCTGATCGAGGCCTCCTTCCGGCGAAGAAGATCGGCGGCCAGTGGCGATTCAACCGTGCCCGGGTCACGGAGTGGCTGCAGCAGGAGATGCCCGGGTTGGATCAAGAGCAACTCCGGGCCCTGGATCGGGCCATGGGAGGGCGATCACCGGGTGAGGCGGACGAGCTGCTACTGACCAACTTCATGGGCCTCGAGGGAATCGATCTAGCCTGCCAAGCTAGGACCAAGGACTCGGTGCTGCGCGAGTTAGTCAAGCTGGCGGAGCGCACCGGACTCCTCTACCACGCCGATGACCTGCTCGAGGCCGTCATGCAGCGCGAAGAGATGTGCAGCACCGCCCTGGCTCAGGGCGTGGCGATCCCTCACCCGAGACAAGTGTTGCCCTTTGTTTCGGCCGAACCCATGGTTTGCCTGGCCCGGCTGCCTCGGGGGATCGGTTTTGGGGCCCCGGACGGCGGCCTGACGGACATCTTTTTCCTGATCTGCTGCCATGAGGATCAGCACCACCTGCAGATCCTGGCTCGCTTGGTGCGTGTACTAGGCGGCGACACTATTGAAGAGCTCCGGGAGGTCGAGCAAGCGGGCGACGCGTTGCAGTTGTTGATCGCCCGGGAGCGCGCCGTGATCGGCCTGAAGGCGTGAGGAAGAAGGGGCCGAGGGACTGAGGGGATGGTCGATTACCGATTTTCGATTGTCAATTGGGGAGGGCGGCCACGATCCGTGGAAAAGATGCTACGAAAGCATGGGGCAAGGGACAGAGCGCCGATAGGGGCGTTGGAAGTCGATGCAAGTCTATCCTTGCCGAAATTTCGCCAGACGAGAGCAAGGTCAAAGGGATGCTGACGGAACTTTCGCCCGAGGAGCCGAGGGTCAAAACTCTACGGGCTGCCTACTCGAAAATTGTCAAGGTGGTGGATGGCATGGATCAGGACGATCAGCGGGTGGTGCTCTTGGCAGCGGCTTCGGACTTCACCTTGGACAGTCTCTTGGAAAAGAGCCGTCAGTCGGTTGGGTATGGACCTCGTCTGGGTGCAAGGGACAAGGTGAGGATCGCCGAAATTCGCCGCGAGCATGGTGATGCTGAGGCGACCAAATTCGAGACGATGTTGCTATGGTCTAAGACTGCGACCAAGGGCAAGAACGGCAAGGCGTAGACGGTCAATCGCTTTCCTTCGGGGGCGCTTCGGCGCTCCCTTTTTCGTTCTCCGCTTCTTCCCGTTCCTTTGCCCTTGTCTTTTCTGATGCCTCCTTCGGTCGCTTTGCGTAGGCGGCATGGAGCGCGTTGCCTATCACTTGGGCCGCACAAGCGAAGGGGTCTTTCCAAATCTCGGAGCCGGTGAAGTGAAATACTTGGTAGCCGCACGATTGGAGAGTCCTGTCTCTCTTTTTGTCCTTGCTTGCCTGTTGCTTCGTTTTCTCGTGGAAGTCATGTCCATCGCATTCGACGACTAGAGAGGATGAGTAGTAAGTGACTTGCTCACGGTGGTTTTCGTCCCAAGAGTAGACTGGCACCTTTGCTTCAAGCAGGAAATCAACGCGGTACTCTCCGATAGAGGCTTGCGGCGTGATAATGAACTGATTATCGACTCCGCTGTCAATACCATATTGCCTGCCCTGAATGCCAAAGAAAACGGAGCCCCCCCGATAGTATCCGGCGCAGGCAAGGGCATAAGCCATAAGAACCTCGATTGGTGACTCGGCTATTTCGCGTGCTCCGTTTGGTGCCCCTGAAAGTCTGACGGCAAGCGACCGACAAGCCACCTCGACCACGAGTGCCAAGCCAACATGCCCCGGGCACCCGAGTTGCTCAGCCATAGGTCCAAGGAGCATTCCCTTGTCCCATTCGGCGAACTTCGCTGCAAAATGTTGCTCTAGTTTCGCCTCTTCTTCGGTTGCATAGATCATCGCTTGGTCTTTCGTTGCGTTGGCTCAGCCATCCATCAGGTCGATGCCCACCGATTGGGCAAGTTCCACGGTAGCCTGATAGAGCCTGTTCGGGTTGTCAAATCGGGCGTGAAGAAGAAGGGGGCAGATTGGGGTCAGAGCGCCTTTAGTCGTTAGTGAGACCCGCAGTCAACGGCACGGCCCTCCGGTTGGCCAGCCGGCAGGTGGACATTATCACGCTGAACGCCGACCACACCGACGGCACGGACGATTCGACCGACCGGGCCGGCAACTTCGTCAAGGACAACTCCTACCGCAACGTCTACGATGCCTGGCACCGCCTGGTGAAGGTCCGGGCCTCCGCCGACAGCCGGGCCGTGACCATCCAGACGGCCGAATTCGACGCTACGGGCCGCCGGATCCAGAAAGTGGTCACCAATTCCGGCGACCTTGACGCCACCACAGTGTATCTGTACGATGGTCAGCAGATCATCGAGACCCGAGACGGATCCAGCAACGTGGTCGCACAATTCATCCACGGCACGCAGTACATCGACGAGCTGGTCATGGCCCGCATCACCGCCAAGGGCGACTTCTACTACCACCAGGATGCCGACTTCAACTGTGTCTTCGGGAATCTGGAGGGGAACTACTCCGGCGATGCGGTGGCCGGCCCAAACGACCTGAACGTCGATCCACAACTCGACAACGAGCGGATCCATCTGCAGCGTTCCTCACCCTGCGTTGATCCCGGCGACCCGAATCTGGATCCGCTACCCGACGAGACGGAGATCGACAATGAGGATCGCATTCAGAACGATCGCCTAGACATCGGCGCCGTCGAGACGCCACTGACAGCATGCGAAGGTGACGCCAACGGCGACGGCGAGGTGGATCCACTGGACTCCGGCTACGTGCTCGCCCGTTTCGACTGCCCGGTCGGCATCGGCGATCCAGCTTGCGACGCGGCCGACGTAAACATGGACGGGGAAGTTAACCCGCTTGACAGCGGGTTCGTACGGGCTCGATTCGGGGAGTGTCCGTAGAGATTCTCATGGAATTCACGGTCTTGCAAAGCAAGGAGGTCAGATCATGTTGCGTTCCCGTTTCGTGTGCAACCTCATCCTATGTCTAGTGTTGACCTTCGCTCTGCCCGTAGCGTTCGGCGACATCCGCACCCCAACGCTGCCCGGTGATTGCGATCACGATTGGGAGGTGGACCTCGATGACTTCACCGCGTTCCAAGCGTGCGTCGGCGGTCCCGGCCAGCCGGTGGTGGGTGACTGCACCTGTTTCGATCTCGATGGCGACGGGGACGTCGACCTGCACGACTTCGGGTGGTTGCAGCGGTGGTTCGTCGGCCCCGCGTTCCAACAGCTCATCATCCTCGACGACGCCGACGACGGAACCGAGGTGAACAGATCGTTGTGGCGCCCCAATGGGTACATCGAAGACCGCAACGGGATGGGGGCGGACGGAGCGGACGTTTACGACATCGGCCTGCGTTTTCATCTGCCCGATGTTGCGACCGGTCAGGTATTCCAATATGCCCGATTGGTGGTGCCCGGCACGAGCGATGGCGTAGTCAGCAGCTCAGCCAACCTGCGCATCGTCGGTGTGGATCTGGATAGCCCACCGGATTTCAGCATGTTCCGCCCCTCCGAAATGCCCAAGACCGAGGCGGCCGTCAGTTGGATGCTGACCGATAATTGGCCACCCGTGCAGGATGATTTCGACTGCAGTCCCCTGTGGCGCTATGGCCCGGACATCTCACCGATCATAAACCAGATTCTGTCCCGTCCGGATTGGGGCACTGGACCGGAAGGCAAGACGCTGGCGGTGGTGATCGAGGATGACGGATCCAGCGCCGACAATTTCATGTCCTTTCAGGATTTCCGTGAGATCGACCACGAAACTTGCCCGGGCACTGTTTCCGCGCAGTTGGAACTGTACCGGACCGTGGAATCCACGTTCCTTGGACGGGAGCTCTTGGGGCGCCTCACGGATCATTCGGCCACGGTCAGCGTACACTCCCTGCTCACCTTGGAAGTCTACATAGAGTACGGCACATCGCCGGGCGTTTTTTCCCAGCAAACATCGGTGGAACTCTATCCCGGCGGCGACGCCATCGAGGTGGTGGTCGACGGGCTGACCCCCGATACACGCTACGTCTACCGCATGCGCTATCGCCGACCGGAGGACGAATCGTTCCTGGCCGGAGTGGAGCGTTCCTTCCACACGCAACGTGCGCCCGGCAGCACATTCGTGTTCACCGTCCAGGCCGATTCGCACCACGAGAAGTACCTTCACTGGCGAGATAGCGAGCGGCTTGCTCTGCACCCCCTGACCCTCCTCAACGTCTTTGCCGATCGGCCCGACTTCCACATCTCCCTGGGGGATTTCAACAACACCGAACTCTTCTTTGGTCGATTTGTGTTGGATTTCCAGGAGGCCGTAGATCGTAATATGCGCTTGCGGCCGCTGATGGGCATGGTCTGTCACTCGGCGGCGTTCTATCTGGTGATCGGCAACCACGAGGGCGAACAAGCCTGGTATCTGGACGGGACCGCCGACAACCTGGCCGTGCATTCGGCCAATGGCCGCAAGTTCGTCTACCCCAACCCCGTACCGGACGACTTTTATAGCGGCAATACCGACGATCGCGAGTTCACCGGTTTGTTGGAAGACTACTATGCCTGGGAGTGGGGGGATGCCCTCTTTGTGGTCATCGATCCCTACGCCTACACCTTTGTCAAACCGCACAGCGTACAGGGCGGCCCGGGAAGCGAAAACAATTGGGACTGGACCCATGGATTCGAGCAGTATGAGTGGTTTCGCACCACACTGGAAAACAGCGACGCCACTTTCAAGTTCGTCTTCGCCCATCAGGTGACCGGCGGAACGATCACCTACGGGCGCGGGGGCATCGAAGCGGCCAGCCACGAACTCGGTGGAGTCGGCTCCTACGAGTGGGGCGGTGAGAACCTCGACGGGACCTGGGGATTCGATACCGAACGCCCCGGGTGGTACCTACCCATTCACCAGACCATGGTCGAGAACGACGTCACCATCTTCTTCCACGGTCACGACCACGTCTTTGTCAAGCAAGATCTGGACGGCATCGTCTATCAGGAGGTGGCGACACCCAACGACCTGTATGGTCAGGGGTTCTACTCGAACGGGCACTACGACCACGGGGACAAGGTCAACAACTCCGGGCACATGCGCATCACTGTGTCTCCCTGTGAGGTTACTGCCGAGTACATCCGGGCCTATCTTCCGGGCGACGGAGAAAACGGCCAGTTGGCCTATGCCTACACCATCCCTGCAGTAAGCGGGCCATGTGCTGCCAAAGAGACGTCCGGCACGGCCGAACGACCTGAACGGGTCCGATTGGGGTCAGAGCGCCTTTAGACGTTAGTGATCCGCTGTCCGATTGCTTCGGTCTTGCGTTTTAGTGGCCGCGGGGCGGCCTCGATCCGCCGTATCGCCGAATCCACGCTGGAATGCGACGCGTATCCGAGCATATCAGCCACGTCCCGGGCTGGGTATCCGAATGCTCGCCTCGCCAACCAGCAAGCTACCGCTCGACCAACGTCATCGCACCGGCATCCACTTCTCCATCGTGATCGGTCGGCCTCGAATGCATTGGCCGCCGTCGCCACGATCCGTTCCAGTGACGGCCGAGGTCGGAGCGGCTCCAACTGAGGCAGCGAGGCATCCCTAGCCCGGCCTCCAAGGCGATTGCGGATCTCCTCGACAAACGATTCGCTACCAAGGATCATTCCCTGCACCGCGTTGGCCCAAGGCTCAAACGGATGCTCATCCATCCCAGCTAGAACGTAACGTCGATACGCTCGGCGGGCCTGGGCTGCGTTGCGTCCAAACTCGCGGAGCACACGTCGATACGTAACCCATGGCTGCGCCTGCGACTGTCGAACGTAGCCTGAATAGCTGCTCCATGCCCAGTCCTCCGGCCTTTCGGCGAGTCTGGCCCGGACGGGATTCAGGTGGATGTACCGGCTGATCTCCAGGTAGTGCCCTTCGCTTTCGATGATCACCGCCTTGAACCGCCCCTGAAACAGATGGCCTACCCGCCGATGCCGCCGGTTGAAATAAGACGTATAGCTGCCGTTAAGCCGCTGCATGCTGGCGGAGAGGTTTCCCTCGGGCGTTTCAACGAAGAGGTGCTCATGGTTGTTCATGAGGCAGTAGGCGTGCAGCCGCCAGCGGCACGCCTCGACGGTTCCGGCCAGCCAGTCGGCCCGGCGCCTCCGGTCCTTGTCGTCCCGGACGATGGGCTGGCGAGCGTTCCCCCGCGACATGACATGGTAGAGTGCCCCGTCAAACGAGATGCGAAGAGGTCGAGCCATGCGGTCAGCGTATCGCCTTGTGCCACGCTCGTCAACACTAACGACTAAAGGCGCTCTGACCCCAGATCTCCCCTATCTAGCGGGAGATCAATGGAGGCGGGGGGAATCGAACCCCCGTCCCGCGGTGGATCCGGGATAGGTTCTACGTGCGTAGTCTGATCATTTGAATCTCGCCGCTTCCGGCGCCGATCGACAGGCTCCGGGATTGGCCAGCCCGACTGTTTTCTCGCTCCCGTGCGGTCAGGCGTCGCACGAGTGCCAGCCTGCTATCGTCGTCGAGTCAGCTAGCAGGCGTCGCCGACCAGACGGGCCGCGTTACTACGCAGCCATGCTCAACGGATAGTTGGCATGTAAAGTTTTTGCCGGTTGATTAACGAGGCCCACCGGCGACCTCGGCACGCCGCTACCCTTTCACAACACCCGGTCGAATCCATTCGCCCCCCCGACGAGCAATCAGCCCGTGCGCGCCGCCACGCCCATATAGCTAGGGCAGACCTGCCACTGGCTGCGGGATGGGAATCTTCTTGTTCTCTTTCTTCTTTCGAGATCGCGGATCCTTGATCGGATCGGCGTCATTGCCGCGCTTGTCCGGTCGCTTACGGGCCTCGCGCACCTTAGCCTCATCGACTTCTTCTTCTTGGACAACCTCCACCGGCTCGACGTATGGGACTAAAACGGGTTTCGGTGGGCGTGGCCAAGCGAAGGCGGTGATGGTTCCCG
>JADFPW010000162.1 GCA_022562105.1 Planctomycetota bacterium | reverse complement strand
AGAATGAAAGGGCGGGCAGGCTCTGGGCGGATCGCGTGGGTCAGGCCTAGAATGACGCATTGGCTGGCGCTGCCGGCCCTTTGCCCAAGCAAGAGTGGAAGTCCATGCCTGATTCAATGAGTCCAGTTGCCCTTACGTTGGAAGATACCTACGCCCCGATCCGCGCTGAGCTGCAGGACGTCCGTCGCGCATTCGAGCAGGAGCTGGTCAGCGACGTCGCCTGGGTCAACGAGCTGTGCGCGGAGCTGGCCGGGTATCGTGGGAAGATGGTCAGACCTGCCCTGGTGCTGCTGACCGGACAGGCCTGCGGATCATTGCGCCCCGCCCACCTGACCCTCGCGGCGGTGGTGGAGATGGTTCATCTGGCGACGCTGGTCCACGACGACGTGCTCGATGAGACCGATGTGCGCCGGGCCCTGCCGACGGCCCGGGCAGCCCACGGCAACGAGGCGGCGGTGCTTCTGGGCGATTACCTGATTAGCCACGCGTTTCACCTCTGCAGTAGCCTCGATAGCGCCACCGCCTGCCGACTGATAGGGGCCACCACCAATACGGTCTGTGAAGGCGAACTGCTACAGGTACACCGTCGTGGTCACCTGGCCCTGACCGAAGATGAGTACATGGATGTCATTCGGCGCAAGACGGCGTCGCTGATCGCCCTTTGCTGCGAACTGGGCGCCCGGTATGCCAATGCCGACGCAGGGACGGTCGCCGCCCTGACCCATTTCGGCATGGAACTAGGGACCGCGTTTCAGATTGTTGACGACCTCCTGGATGTCGTGGGTAGTTCCGAGGAACTCGGCAAGCCGGCGGGGAACGACGTGCAACTGGGCAAGCCGACGCTGGCGACCATCCACTGCCTGAGTGTGGCGGAACCTTCGATCCGCGATCCGCTGTGCGCCGTGCTCTCCGGCCGGCGCCAATGCACGAACGGCGAGCTTCGTCGCTGGACCTCCGAAACGGGCAGCATCGCCTATGCCGAGACCAGAGCCCGCGACTGCATCCAGACCGCGATGAACAATCTGGACACGCTGGCACCCACCCCTGCCAAGGCGTCGCTGCAAGCCCTCGGAGACTTCGTGCTGCAACGACGGTACTAAACGCCTGCGCGCGATTCGGCGCCGCCCATCCGAACCTGGGTGGCACGGTCTGGTACTCCAGGCCGTGGAGACGGGTGAGGGGCTTACACAGAACCCCACGGCCTGGAGTACCAGACCGTGCCACCCGGCGCACCTCCAATGGTCCGCGCGCCCCCTCTGACGAGACGGCGAGGAGCTCATTCGGTAGACTCATCCCGGAACACAGTACCCGGACGCTGGATTCGAGAGGTATCGAATGCGTTGGGCGCAATCGAGAAGTTCATGCCGACATGCCCGCCCAGGTCGCGCTGTAGCTGTGCTCTGGCTCATGGGGGTCGGCCTCTGCGCGTCAGCCTGCGGTCGAGACAACGTCGTGCTCTACTGCAGCGTGGACGAGGAGTTCGCTCGCACGGTTATCGCCGAGTACGAGAAGCGCACCGGCCGGCAGATCGACGTGGTTTTTGATTCCGAAGCGGGCAAGACGACGGGTCTGGTGCGGCGCATACGGGCGGAAGGCGATCATCCACGAGCCGATCTGTTCTGGTCCAGCGAGCTGATCAATACGGTTCTGCTTGCCCGTGACGGCCTGCTCGCATCCTATACACCGCCGACGCTGGATCAGATCCCGTCGCGCTACCGGGATACGCAGGGCCGTTGGACCGCCGTCGCCGTGCGAGCCCGCGTGTTGGCCTACGACCCGGAGCGAGTGGCCGCCGACACGTTGCCGTCCACATGGGAGGAGTTGGCCGAGCCGCGCTGGGCATCTCAATTGGCGATGGCCAACCCGCTCTTCGGGACGACCCGCGGGCACGTAGCAGCCATGTTCGCGCTATGGGGACCGCAGCGCGGCCGGGCGTTTCTCACCGGATTGCGCGACCACGGGGCCATGGTGGTGGACGGCAACAGCACGGCGGTTCGCAAGGTGATGGGCGGGCAGGTGGCCATGTGCATGACCGATACGGACGACGTGTACGCCGCCCGAAGGCACGGGTCCAACCTCGAGCTGCGCTATCTGGACATGGGTGACGGAGGCACGTTTACGACTCCGTGCTCGGTCGCCCTGATTCAAGGGGCCCGCCACCCAGCCAAGGCGCGTGAACTCTACGACTACCTGATCTCCGCCGAGGTCGAGGAGCAACTGTTTCGCAGCACCTCCGGTAACGTGCCGATTCGACAGGCGTTGCGCAGCCGACTCGGGGCTGAATACCCGCCGACGTCCGCGGTCTCCTACGACGCGGTGGCTGACGCGATGGAGGAAGCGGTGACCGCTGTCCGAGAGATTCTCATTCGCTGATGCCGCGGGCGATCCATTTCATTGTGGTAACTACGGGGCTCGTGCTGTTCATGGTCGCCGTGGTGTGGCCTATGATCGCCCTGATCCGCGAGCTCATGCAGGCGCCCTTACCGTCGCTTGCGTATCTTGAGAACGTTCGCCCGTGGGCACTGCTCGGGCGCACGCTACTGCTGGCCGGCGGGGCCACGGCGTTGTCGCTGCTCTTCTCGCTGCCCGGGGCGTTTGCGATCGGCAGAATCGGGCGTATGCGGCGGGCGCCGGTTCTTGGCGTGATCCTGCTCCTGCCGTTGCTCTGTCCGCCGATGGTCTACGCCTTCGGCTGGCAGAGTGTGCTCGACGTTCGGGCCGTCGGGACCGAATACGTGGGCGCTTCGTGGCATTGCATCCTGGTATGGGCATCCTGGTCTTGGCCCATACCCGCGATGCTGATCGGGTCCGGCTGGTCACGTAAGGGCCGAAGCGCCTACGAAGCGGCCTTGCTGGTTGCGTCGCCCGCGTCGGCGTTTCTTCGAGTCGCCCTGCCCGTGTTGGCGAGGTATCTGGCCGTCGCGGTGATGATGCTGCTCGCCTTGTTTGCCGGTGAATATAGCGTGCCTCACGCCTGCGGTTTGGTGGTTTACGCCACTGAACTTCTAGGCTGGGCGTCAAGCTCCAACTCGATCGGCGACGTCGTTTTGCCGGCCGTGCCGATGGCTGGCACGATCTTGTTTCTGCTCGGCTTCGTGGCGTGGGTGGGTCGTGACTTTCAATCCGATCGCGATTCCCCGGACGAGCCGGGGGTCGATGCAAGACCGTCCCGGGGCCTGTTTGCCTTGGTTGCAACCGTAACGCTGATCACGGCTGTGGTACCCATCGGGTCGCTGGCCGGGAAGATGGACTCATGGGCCGTTTTGGGCGAAGCACTGGACACCTATTACGTCGAGCTGTTGCAGTCGCTGGCCGTAGCCGTCGCAACCGGGATCGGCGTCGTTCTGCTGGGCTGCGCCGTCGTCGCCCATCGTCCGCTTCGCGTCGCCGGCATGATCCTCACGCTTCTGTACGGCATGCTGCCGGGGGCACTGATTGGCGAGGTCGTGGTGCTCGCCTACCGCGATATTCCCATCGTCTATTACGAATGGCCATTGGTGGTCATTGGGTTGATCGCGCGATTCGCCTGGCTGGGAGTTCTGGTGGCCTGGCTGGCGTGGGCGGCGGGGGCACGTGAACTTTCCGATCAGGCTCGAGTCGATGGAGCATCCGAACCGATGGTCGCCACACGGATCCGCTTGGCGGCCCATTTTCCTGCGCTAGCGGCTGGCGGCGTGGTCGTGGCCGTTCTCGCCCTGGCGGAAATCGCCACCGCGTCGCTGGTCCGAGTGCCGTCGGTCGGGCTCATCTCGCTGATCCTGATCGAGAAGTTTCACCGACTGGAGGACGGCATGCTTGCGGCGCTTAGTCTCTGGTTGGTCATCCCCGCAGTGGCGGCGGCGTTGCTGGCCGGCATCGCGTTGCACCCCTGGTCACTGCCCATTCGCCGGGATTCTACAACCGACCGAGCTCGATGACATGATGGGAGCTGACCATGGAACCGAACGCGTCGGTCGTGGTGAGCTGGAGCACATACTTGGATTCGGATTTCAGGGATGTCCGATCCAGGTCCAAGTGGAGCTCGTACATGCGGGTCGCCCGGTTCCAATGGGTGTTCTGATCGGCCTTGGACGAGAGCGGAATCTCCCACTGGGCGATTTGCTCGCCACGAGGGTCGCCGGAAGTGCCGACGTAGGACAGGAGTTCCACACGAAGGGTACCGACCAGTCGGATCGGTTCGTCGAACGTATTGAGCGGTTGGATGCACAATTCGATGCCGTCAACGCCCGGCTGGTCGTCAAAGTTCACGAACCCGGTGAAGGGGCTTATCACGCTGATTTCGTCGGGCAGCAGAAGCGACGCAGTCAGGCGAGCGCGGTCGCCGCTCGTCTCATTCGTCAGTTGTGTGCAACCGCATGCAACAAACGGGAAGAGGGCCACGCATGTCGAGAGGCCCCGCGCGTGGCGGCGAGGGTAAGCCCAGCAGCCAATCGAACCGTTGTTGTTCATGAAGCGGAAGTCTAGGCGCACGTTCGGCGACATGTCAAGACGTATCCACGCTCAGGCTGGACTGCGGCTCGGCGGGACTCAATCGCCCCAGAAGCGTCGTGATGGCCAATCCCAGAACGAGGAATCCCGCGGCCACGGCTTTTTCCCTAGGCGGAATGGAAACGGTTCGGCCATTTTGCCAGTCGGTTTGGATCTGGGCGACACAGGCCTCATGGTCGAGCGGATCTGCCAGGGCGATCCCGTGCCGATCCGCGAAGTGGACGAGCTCATCGAGTGATCGCTTTTCGAGGCTTTTCTCCGTGGGCTGGCGCTCGAAGGGCCACAATCCCAAGACGGATCCGAGCAACAGTCCCAGCAGAAAGCCTATGGTGATCTTTTCGTAGCGATGCAACAGGTGCTTGAGGGCGTTGGACAACACCGCCAGCCCACCGGCGGCACCGAGCCCGAACGGAACCAGCACCCGCAGGCTGGCGAGGTTCATATGTCGGAGGTCGTCGATGGCTCCGATCACGCGGTCGTATTGCCCTAGTACGAGCAGGATATATGAGCCGCTGATCCCCGGGAGAATCATGGTGACCGCACCCGCAACACCGGAGCAAAGATCGACGGCCATGTTGTGCGGGATGGTTGTTCCCGTCTTCAGGGCGGCGATCCCGGCCATCAGTGCGATACCGGCCACCACGGCGACGATGCAGCGTCCGCCCACTGGACGCACCGAACGATACAGGAGAGGCGTTCCGCCCAACGTCAGACCGATGAACAGGGCGAACATGGACGAAGAATAGTGAAACAACAGATAGAGGATCACGCCGGAGAGTGAGACCACCGCGATGGCGGCACTCGATCCGACGATACCCAGGAAGGCCAGCGTGCGGAAGCGGAAACGCAACGCGGTGATTTCAGCCACCGATTCGATGAACTCGTTGTAGATCCCGACGGCCAGGATCATCGTGCCCCCGGACACGCCGGGGATCAGATTGGCCACCCCCATCAGCAAGCCGCCCACGACCAGACGCACGACGCGCCTGGTCGAGAAGGGTGCCCGCGGTTTGGGCTCGGCGCCGGAATCCACCTGCGAATCGCGTCTGGTCAAGGTTCTGTGGTCCCCGTTTCACGACGGCGCCCTCGCTGTCCCGGTTTAGCGCCGGACCGTCAAGCCTAGCTCGACCTACCGATCACGTCCAATGAGGAGTAGGCGTTCGGGCTGGCAATGGCACACGGACCACGGACCTGGACAGGTGGGGTGTGTGGCGTACAGTGACTAACCCACGTGGAACCGGTCACGGGGAGATTGGAAAACCACCGGCTAGCCTTCATGAACGCGTCGCAACATAGCGTCCTGTTGGAATTCGTACGCGGGGTGGTGTGCAACGAAGTGGGAGCGAGCCCGCCTCCCACAAGACCGTCCGACGTGCCCGACGACGCCGGCGGTGGGGCGTTTGTCACCCTCAAGCGCGGCCAGCGCCTGCGCGGATGCATGGGCACGTTTTCCCCAAGCGGCTCGCTGCTCGACACGTTGGATTCGGTCGCCCGTTCCGCGTGCCGGGATCCGCGTTTCAAGACCTGCCCGGTGACGGCGAAGGAAACTCCGGCCTTGTCCATCGAAGTGTCGCTGCTGACCGTACCTGAGTCGGTCACCGACCGGGGAACCATCGAGGCCGGACGGCACGGAATCATTGTCCGGCGAGGAAGCCGGAGCGGCTGTTTCCTGCCCCAGGTGGCCGTCGAAAGAGGCTGGACATCGGCCGAGTTCCTGAGCCAGTGCTGCGTAGCCAAGGCCAAGCTGCCCGCAAATGCCTGGCAGGATCCAGCTACCGAGGTGTTGAGTTTCACAGCCGAGGTATTCGGCGAACAGGAATAGACTATCCCGAGTTGGCTCCGGCCCGGCGGCTGGGGCCGCTGCACGGCGGGATTTGCCGGGTGGGGTGGGCGGCTGCCGAGTAGAACGCCTGATACCAGGTCGTCGACGGGGGTAGTGACATCGGAGCGGTGAGTCCCTATACTCAGGGTAGCCTGCCGGGGGTGCCGAGGCCGCTCGCTCACGCTCGCGGTACTGATGGTGCGGTGCCGACCGGCGTTCGCTGGGTTGACGGACCTACCGCAGGCATGCTATGAGAGGGTAAGCCACCCGGGGCTGCCGGGTGGCGGCGTTTGGGGTGATCCCCACCTCGCAGATCGGGTGTCTGATTCTTGGGCAAACGAGCCGCTAGGATCGTGAGCGGCGGCAAGCACAAGCTGGTCGTTGGTCTCCTGGGAGGGATCGGGGCTGGCAAGTCCACGGTCGCCCAGTTTCTCGTGGAACGCGGGGCGGCGGAGATCGACTCCGATCGCCTCAACAGCGAGGAGCTGGCCCAGCCCGAAGTGGTGCAGGCCCTGGTGGGTTGGTGGGGAGAGGGAATTATCGAGGACTCCGGCGGGGTTAACCGGAGGGCGGTGGCGAATCGGGTCTTCGGCTCGGACGCAGAGCGCCGCAAGCTGGAAGCGTTTCTCCATCCGAGGATCGGTCGTCGGCGTGCCCGATTGCTGGCCCGGTATCACCAGGATCCGGATTGCCTGCTCATCGTGTTGAACAGCCCGCTGTTGCTGGAAGCCGGTCTGGATCGACTCTGCGATACCCTGGTGTTCGTCGCTTGCGATCGGAAGCGTCGCCTGGAACGGGTGATGCGCACACGTGGATGGAGTTCCCGAGAGCTGGACCGCCGTGAAAAACTGCAAAAACCCCTTGACTGGAAACGGGACCAAGCCGATCATGTACTGGAGAACAACACCAGTCTTGACGGGCTCCGCAACCAAACGCAAAACCTTTTTCTCAAACTGCTCAGCCGTGATCTGGAAGCGTAACCGATCAAAGACCAAGTGATTCATGGGCCGTTGCGTAGGCTCAACTAGGTGTAAACTCTACCTCACGCCGATCTCCAGCCCTTGAGCTGAACCGACAAAGGGAGGACTCTCGCGATGGCCAAGGCCACGACAAGCCGTTCCAAGACCACCAAGAAACGGGCGACTTCAAGTCGAAGCAAAGCCCCAGTCCAGCCAACAGCGTCCGTCGCTGATGCGGATGAGGAATCGACCGGGGCACCCGGCCCGGAAGTCGCCGTGGCCGACGCCACCGAGCCCGAAGCACCGGCGGCGGATTCGTCCGACGCGGACACCGGCGGCCATGATGAATTGGCCGCTCTGGACGCCGAAACCCACGCCAAGTACGAACAAATCAAACGCGGCGACATCCACATCAAGCAGCTCCAGAAGATGACCGTCGTCGAGCTGCACGAGCTGGCCAAGACCGAGGGGCTCACCGAATACACCGGGCTCAAGAAGCAGGATCTCATCTTCAACATCCTCAAGGATCGCATCAATCGCAACGGCATGATGTACGGTGAGGGCGTCCTGGAGATCCTCCCTGACGGTTTCGGATTCTTGCGCTCACCCGAGTACAACTACCTTCCCTGCCCGGATGACATCTACATCAGCCCGTCGCAGATTCGCCGGTTCGGTCTTCGCACCGGGCACATTGTGGCCGGCCAGATCCGTCCCCCGAAGGAGTCGGAGCGGTACTTCGCCCTCTTGCGCGTCGAGGCGATCAACCTGGAAGATCCCGAGGCGGTCACTGAGAAGACTAACTTCGAGGATCTCACGCCGTTGCATCCCGATGAACGACTGTTCCTGGAGACCACCTCGGACGAGATCAACATGCGGATCGTCGATCTGGTGACTCCGATCGGCAAGGGGCAGCGAATGCTGATCGTCGCCCCGCCGCGCACGGGCAAGACCGTGCTGCTGAAGAAGATGGCCAACGCCATCGCCCAAAACCACCCCGAGATCCATGTGTTCATCCTGCTCATCGACGAGCGCCCCGAAGAGGTCACCGAGATGAGCCGCAGCACGTCGGCCGAGGTGGTCAGCTCCACCTTCGATGAGCCGGCCTCGAGGCACGTTCAAGTGGCGGACATGGTGCTCGAAAAGGCCAAGCGCCTGGTCGAGTACCAGCGTGACGTGGTGATACTTCTGGACTCCATCACCCGCTTGGCCCGGGCCCATAACACCGAGATCCCGCACTCCGGCAAGATCCTCTCCGGTGGTATCGACGCCAACGCCTTGCAGAAACCCAAGCGTTTCTTCGGCGCCGCCCGCAATATCGAAGAGGGCGGATCGCTGACCATCATCGGCACCGCCCTGGTCGACACCGGCTCGAAAATGGACGAGGTGATCTTCGAGGAGTTCAAGGGCACGGGCAACAGCGAACTGCGTCTCGATCGCCGTTTGGTCGACCGACGCGTGTGGCCGGCGATCGATATTCCCGGTTCGGGCACGCGAAAAGAGGAGCTGCTCATGGATCCCAAGGAGCTGGCCCTCGTTTACCAATTGCGCCGGGTCTTGGCCGACATGAACGTCGTGGAATCCGTCGAACTCCTGCGTCAACGACTCGCCAAGGTGAAGTCCAACGCCGAGTTCCTGATGACCATGAACCTCGCATGACGCACGTACGGTCAGCCTCCCCGGACGTGACCGCCACCGCGAGTAGCTTGCTACACGGAGTCGTATGACGTCCGGGGGCCCGCACAACGTCGCGACGACTTCGACGGCTGTAACGCCGAACGCGCCGGCTCAGAGCAATGCTGGGGCGCGCAAGTCGCTCCTGCTGACAGCGCTTGGCGTCGGAGCACTTACGGGCCTTGGAGAGGTCTGGTGGACGTATACGTTTCCCGTGTTGAGCGCGGGATGGTGGCGTACCGTACTGCCGAGTACGTTGTTGTCCCTCGTCACGTTCTTTGCTGCCGCGATCGTCACGGATGGTTTGCTAGTACTTCTCGTCGCGTTCGGAGTGCTCGTCCTTCGCGCCTGTGTCATCCGAACCAAACCCTCGCTAGGCGTGTCACCGCGCCTATGGACCCTGACCCGGGCTTCTGTCCTCGGCTTCGGTGCATGCTATCTGTATGTAGCGTGGATGCACCTTCATATTCTCCGAGCCATCCCGTTGGCCTGGGTGACCTCTGTTCTGATCTTCGTGCTCGGGATGCTGGGGCTCTGCGCGATAGCCTGGTTGCTCAGTGCAAGACTCTGGGGCGTTAAGAAGCGGTGGCCTACGGCGTCGCCCGCCCGAATCTGGGTGACCACCGCCGCCGTGCTGGTAGCGGCAACGATTCCGGGATTCATGCACCATCGATCCGCTACCCGTGTCCAACTCGGCATTCAAATCGCTCCCTCTGGACCTCGACCCAACGTCCTACTCATCACCCTGGATACTGTCCGGGCCGACTATCTCGCGTGCTACGGCCATCCCTGGATCAAAACGCCTAACCTGGATCGAATCGCTCGCGATGGGGTACTCTTCGAGACCGCTGTCAGCCAGGCGCCGACAACCTGTCCGTCGCATGGAACGATTATGACCAGTCTGTATCCGTTTGATCATGACGGTGAAA
>JADFPW010000161.1:4808-9900 GCA_022562105.1 Planctomycetota bacterium | reverse complement strand
CCCGCCGATCGTACGTTTCAGCTCGGCCGGTCCATCCAGGGCGACCAGTCGCCCCTCATCCAGAACCCCGATGCGATCGCACCGGTCGGCCTCATCCATCAGATGCGTCGTTAGAAGCGTCGTGACGCCGTCCTGATCGCGGAGCTGGTGGAGATGATCCATCAAGCTCGCACGGGCGGCCGGGTCGAGCCCGGTGCTCGGCTCGTCGAGGATCAGGATCTGCGGCGCATGAAGCAACGCCTTGGCCAGTTCGACGCGGCGCTTGAGGCCACCGGAGAGTGTCTCGGTGCGATCGCCCGCGCGGTCGGTCAGGGCGAAGCGGTCGAGCAGCTCGCGTATCCGTTCCCGCAGAGCGCGCCCGGACAAGCCGTACAAGTGACCCTGGTGGCGAAGATTCTCGAACACGGTGAGCTTAGCATCGAGGCTGGGGTGCTGAAACGCCACGCCGATGCGGCGGCGGACCTGGTCTCGCTGTGCGCGAACGTCGAGGCCGGCGACCCTGGCGGTGCCGCTCGAAGGCGCCATCAATGTGGCAAGAATGCGAAAGAGGGTGGACTTGCCGCTGCCGTTGGGGCCCAGCAGCGAAAACACCGACGCCGGCGCGACTTGCAGTGAAACCGCATCCAGCGCCAGACGATCACCGTATCGATGGCTAAGTGCTTCAAGCTCGACGGCTACGGCAAGCGACATGACATCTCTCGTTGAGCGTGTGGGCGCCCCCGCTTCTTCTAGGTGTGAAAGGCCTTGTCGATCATCATCAGGATGAACAGGCACGGCAGGTAAGTGACAGACGCCAGCAGGCTCAGCCTCGCGATCTCCTTCGTCCGGCAGAGCCTGAACCAAACGCCGGTTGCCAAGTACGCAAGCCCCAGAAGCGCCGCGCCCACGCCGTAAAGATAACTGCTCGACCCGTAGATCGCGGGAAGCAGACTGACCGCCAGTAGGATGAGCGAATACACCAGCATATGGCGACTGGTTTTCTGCCCGTCCGCGTCTCGCACCGAAATGATCTTGAATCCGCCACGCTCGTAGTCTTCCCGGTAGAGCCAGGCGATGGATGCGAAGTGCGGAAGCTGCCAGACCAGGAGCACACCGAACAACATGGCCGCCCCGATCGACAGCGACCCGGCACCCGCTGCCCAGCCGATAACCGGCGGCAACGCCCCCGGAATCGCACCGATATGCACACAGTACGTCGTCTTGCGCTTGAGCGGCGTATAGACGAACCCGTAGCTGACCCACGCGATCGTCGCCAGCAGTGCGGCCAACAGGTTGGCCTGCAAAGCGAGATAGACAACGCCGACGACGAACATCACGACGGAAAAACTCAGCACCTCGCTGCCGGTGAGGCGACCCGAGGGGAGAGGTCGCCCGGCCGTGCGGCTCATCCGTGCGTCGTGCTCGGCCTCGAGGTATTGATTCAGCGCGTTGGCCCCCGCCCCGATCATGACGGCGCCGATGAGCGTGCCCACCAA
Source organism: Planctomycetota bacterium (assembly GCA_022562105.1). GTDB lineage: Bacteria > Planctomycetota > Phycisphaerae > UBA1845 > UBA1845 > JADFPW01. Next base: position 8,425 of record JADFPW010000161.1, on the reverse strand, counting down.
AGCGCCGGGATGCAAGTCGCCGGCGGCACCCATCCAATAGCCGAAGAACGTGGCCACGACAGCCAAGGCGGTCAGGCCCGGCTTGGCCAAGCGAGCGAAGTCCATCGTCCGCGTCGCCAAGTTGACGCCGGCTAGGGCAGAGCGGACGACGGCGACTTGCTGATCTGCGATGGACACGGAGTCGACACCTCCAAAAAACGATGAAGCCCGACCGTCAAGATGACGCTCGAGGCCAACACCAGGGATCCAACGCCGACGTGGGCCGTCGGTATCGCCCATTGAGCCAGCGTCGGGGAGACGACCTTGCTGCTCGACCCGCCGGTGACCAAGAACGCGAGCATACCCAATAACAACTGAATAGCCACCAGGACGAGCATCGCCGCGCTGACTCGGCGGGCCCACTTCCATTCCTTGATAGCCCCGAGGACGCCTATCCCGAGCCGACCGAGCAGAAACGCGGACACCACCGCCCAAAACAGGTGGAACATCAGGCCGTGGTTCACGTGGCGGGTCAACGCACCCGTAGCCAACTGTACGAGCAGCGCCGCCGTGCATACACCGCTGAGCCGACGTACAAGAGCCAGTTCCGCAGAGTCAGTCGGCCGTGATTCACAGGCTCGCCAACCGGCGGAGGTGGCCAAGGCCACGCATGCCACGAGGCTAAAGCACACCTGCCCCCATATGCCGTGAATCACCGCCCAGGTGATCGAGATTTGCGTGACCCGCATGCCGCCCATGATTCCCTGGACGCCGATCGCCAGAAGCGTGCCCACGGCGGCGATGCGCACTCCCCTGCTCGACCTGGATGTCCAGGCCAGACTCGCCACCAGGATGGCTCCCATGCCCACGGCCCAACCGATCAGTCGGTGCCCATGCTCCCATCGCGTGTCCAGTTGTTGCCACCACCCGGGCGGATTCACCAGCACGCCGTCCGATGTCGGCCAATCGGGAAAGGCCATCCCCGCATCGTTGCTGGTGACTCCTCCACCCACGAGAATGAGAAGAAACGTGCCCACAGCGGTCAGAACTGCGACACGGTGCAGCCAGGGGCTTGGAGTGTCGTGTGGTGGCATGCCGTGGCGAATCGTGGATTGCAGCGCCGGGTGCCACTGGTGGCTTGTCCACCAGTGCAGTGACAGAACAAAACTCAGCACCTACCAGGAAGAGGCCCTAATGATGGCGACGATGACCCCTGGGCTTGGATTCCATGATCCAGCGTCACCGCCCGCGACACTGGTGGACAAGCCACCAGTGGCACCTGCCTACTTCTTCTCTTCGATGGTCAAGTCGGCTTCGGTCGCTTCGCCGGCGTTGACGGTGACGGTCTGCGTGACCACCTCGCCGAATCCTTCATGCCACGCGACGATCTCATACTCGCCCGGCGGAAGACCGGAGATGGTGAAAACGCCGTCCTTGCCGGTGACGCTGTAGAACGGATGGTCGAACAGACCGATATACGCATTCATCCAACCATGGACGTCGCACTTGACCTTGAAGATCTCGGCACGCTTGAAGCTGAGCTCCTTGGTCATGCCCACCTTGGGCTGGCCGAAGTTGAAGGGCGAATTCTTCTTCGGCTTGCCGTTGATGTTGTGCATCGTCTCGTCGCTGTTCTTGACGATCAGCGTCTGACCCGTCTGCATGGTCAGAATGTGCGGTTTGTACCTGCATCCGCTCTGGTCCAGCGTCGCGGGCTCCGCTGGCGTAGGGTAGGTGGCGTCGCCCAATCCGCTTTTGACGAACACAATGACGTTGCGAAGGGTTCCTGACTTCTTGTTGAATATGAACTTCTCCGTGCCTGCCGGCTTGCCGGCAGGCGGGGTGTGCATCGCCGCGCACACGGGATCCGCACCAAACTTGATTTTCGTACGCTTCGGCACCTCGCCGTTGTAGAACACCTTCCCGGTGATGCTACCGGTGTCCTCGGCCGCCTGACTCCACGTCGTCCAGACGACCACCAAGCCGAGGGCGACTACCAATCCCATCCATCGTTGCCATTTCATCTCTTGTGACCTCCTGTGGGCTCTGGGCCCATATTTCTATACGTCTGGCGAGGCGGTCTCGGCCCACGGCCGATTCGGTTGAATCTGGAACCTGGACCGTCGCTAGAGCTCTCACCGGCACGACCTGTCGGGCCGCCGGCCGGACCCTGTCCGTATCGGCGTTGCTCGGCGCGCCCCTGCAACGCCATCCTCGGGCCGGACAGTCTATCGTGCCGCAGAAATCGCTGTCAATCCGCGGACACGAGATATCCCCCCGGCGGAGACGTGTCTCGATTCGGCCGCCACTCGATCCGAGTCGCACGATCGCCAGTGCCGCGTTGGAACTCGTCTGACGGAGTCGTGTCCAGGATGGCCGGGGCCAACACGTTGGCCCATCAGCCTCGCCCTCTCACAGGGCAAGCTGATCCGACGCGCCGGGGTCCGTGGCATCCAGCTACGACCTTCAAGATGGGATTGGGGGATCGCCCGGTGATCGTTCTGGGGTGGGGCGGCGGTCCGATGAGACCGGACGGTTCGTGCGGTTAGCTGCCCCTTCGGCTGGTTGCGGACCAACCGTCCCGCCATGGAGAGCATTCTACAAAAAAATGCGCCCCCAGCTTGACCTTACACTTACCTCTAAGGTGTATAGTCAAGGGTCATGACTTCCGTCACCCAGCTCGACTCCCAGCCGGTGACCATTGGTCGCCTGGCATCGACCAGCGGCGTCCCGGCTACGACGCTCCGCTATTACGAGCGAGAGGGGCTTCTCGCTCCTATCGACCGCAGCCGGTCCGGGTATCGCCTCTACGATGAGGCCGCCGCTCAGCGCCTGAGTTTCATCCGCTCAGCCCAGGCGGTGGGGTTCACCCTGAATGACATTCGTGAGCTACTGAAACTCGACAAGGATTCTTCGTGCAGCGAGGTCCAGGTTCTCTTGGAACGCCGCCTTGCGGAGGTGAAAGCCAAGCTGGCCGACCTGGCGTGCGTTCGTGACGCGTTGACCAGTGCGCTCGCCGAATGTCGAAGATCGCGTCGCGGATGCCGTGTCCTGGCCGATCTGCGACACGGACGACGAGTGAGACGAGCCAAATGATGCCGAGCAACCGAGGTGGCCGATGCAGGTCAATGAATCTCTAGTGTTCTGTGATTCGTCGAATGATGGGTGCCACTGGTGGCTTGCCCACCAGTGCTCGAGCGCCCACCCATCGGGCACTGGTGGACAAGCCACCAGTGGCACCCGTTCTGTACCTACCGTCCACCCTTCGAGGTGTAACGAAGCACTAGAAACGTGTGGATGACCATGAACAGCACGCAATCCGACAATCGCGGTGCTCACATCGCGTCCAACGACGAGTGCCCCGCTTGCGGCAACAGGGGTCGCAAAGTCAAAGGCGTGACGCTCGAGAGCCTGGTGCAGTCGGAACGCCGTGCGGACATCACCGACGACCAGTACTACGTCTGCACGACGACGCCGTGTGACACGGTATACTTCGGTCCCGCCAACGGTCAGCCCTTCCTCAAGTCGGACCTCACCGTTCGCTTCGGTTTGAAGGAGACCGACCCGCCGCGCCATGTCTGCTACTGCTTCGACCACACGGGGGGTGAAATCGAAGACGAGATCCGGCGCACAGGCCG
>JADFPW010000161.1:0-4798 GCA_022562105.1 Planctomycetota bacterium | reverse complement strand
GCCGCGATTCGATTGTCCCTCTTGCCAACAGTCCACGAGGCCCGTCGGAGCCGAGACCCTCGATGCGCTCCTGACCGCTGACGGCCGCGAAGCTGCTGGGGCGACCGACGGATATCGCTTCTGTAAGACGGAGAGCTGCCCCGTGGTCTACGTGCGTCCCGAGGACGGCCGGGTTCTCGAAGCCGACGTCCTGCGGGTGGAGGTGTTCCAGAAGTCCACGAACCCCGAGCGGCAGGCCTGCTACTGCTTCGACCACACGGTGGGTGAAATCGAAGACGAGATCCGTCGCACAGGCCGATCCACCGTCGTCGAGCGGATCAAGGCGGACATGAACGCCCAGGGCTGCCGCTGCGAGTACGTTAACCCGCTTGGGGCATGCTGCCTCCAATCCGTTCAGGCTGCGGTCGCCGACGCATTGGGGTCGACGAGCGGCAAGAACGAAGCGGCCGCCACCGTGGTCGCCCATGACGATTGCTGCTCGACCGGGGCCGCAAGCGACGAACAAACGCCCGTCACCTGGGCCGATGGCGGCCAATCGCAGAACGCTACATCGGTCGGCGGCTCGAAATCCGACCGAACCGGTGCTCTGGCGGTGGGTGGATCGGTAGTGGCGGCCGTTCTATCGTCGGCCTGTTGTTGGCTTCCGTTGCTCTTGATCGCCTTGGGAGCTTCGGCGGCGGGCGTAGCAGGGGTTTTTGAGGCCTATCGCCCATACCTGATGGCCGTGGCGGTTTGCTCGCTCGGTTTCGGGTTCTACAGGATATACTTCCGCCGGCAGCAATGTCAACCCGGTTCCGCGTGCCCCGCGCCGAATCGTAGGCTGAGAGTCCTCAGCCAAGTCACCCTCTGGACGGCGACGGCCCTGGTGGGTGCTTTCGTTTTCTTCCCCAACTACGTGGGCTACGTGCTCGGCTCGCCGGCGCCATCGTCGGCCCGGTCCGACGATGCAGGGCTGGTCAGGGTCGAGTTCCAAATCGCAGGAATGACCTGCCCGGGTTGCGCGAACACGCTACAGGGCGCCCTGGTGGAATTGCCCGAGGTGCAAGCGGCGGAGGTCGACTTTGCAACGAAGACCGCGATCGTTCGATATGACCCCCTGGAACCAGTCGCTTCCGATCGAGTCATCCAAGCCGTTCGGGCCGTCGGTTTTAGCGTTACTCAATTGCCGAGCGACCGGAGATCGGCCATGACCGGTGAGAACGGCGGGCCGATGAAGACCCGGGGATCTTTGAGATGAAAACCCGAATCTGCCGGGCATGTGGGTGTTCACTGGTCAGACTGGGGATCAGTCACCAAGAGGCCGTCTGCGCCCGCCACGACGGGCAAGAGCACTTTTTCTGCTGTCGCGGGTGCGCCGAACTCTTCGGGAGCGAACCCGCAAAGTATCTCGCGGAGACCGGAGACCTCATTGTCTGCCCCACCTGCTTGGCCGAAAAGCCGACCTCGCGGGCCGTCGAAATGGACATCGCCGGCCAACAGGTGCACTTTTGCCGGTGTCCATCCTGTGCGCAGTTGTTCGCCAAAGACCCCGAGTACTACATCATGCGGTTGGAAGGCGCTTTTCCGAGCGACGGAGTACTGGGACATGATGGATGCTGCGTTCGCCCGGCATAGGAGCACTTGACCGGCGAGCTGATCTGCGAGGGTCGCTTTCCGGTGGGTGTGACAGTTCCCGGTGGCGCGAACGCTGATCTCAACTGACTGAAATGGGGGTTGACCAGCGCGGGCGGACGTCCTATTTTGTTTTGCTGAACGGAAGTTGATCTCGCGCAAGGAGAATGAGCCGATGAGAATTCGAGCCATGACCATCGTCGCAGTGCTGGCTGCGGGGACAGGGCTGGCGGGCTGTGCGCCAACCGCCCACGTAAGGCCGGACGCGGTGATTTTAGTGACCGGCCTGACCTGACCGGGCTGAGCCTTCGGGTTGGAGAGCTCGGTCGGGCTCGTAGAAGGTGTCAGCAAGGTTGCCGTCGATCTCAATTCGGGATGGACCTCCGTGGAGTTCGAGTCGGCCAAGAGCGCCGCATCGGCGGACCTATGGGAGGCGGTCAAAGAAAGCGGTTTCACACCCGTTTGGGTCAAAATCGGGGACCAGGTCTACAACGGGCCGAACCGGTAGGGCACATAGCAAAAGGGGCATGAACCATGCGATCAGCGCATTCAAAACGATGGGTTTACCTGTTGATCCCCGGGGCCGTCATGATGCAGCTTTCCGGCTGCCTCGGACCGAATCCCGGTTTCTTCGTCGGTTCGACGGTGGCGGGGACCACTATTTCAGCGCTGACCAACGCCTTCCTGAACAACATACTCGCTCTGGGTGGGTAATCGGCCCATGATTCGCATGCGTCCGCGGCGGCGGAACATCACGCGAGTTTCGAGCTTGATCCTGGTCGCGGCTGCGGTGGCGGCCTCGTCAGCATTGGCCGGACCTATCAACACCAACGTGGCGTTCACTCCCCGCAAGGGGGGCAGCCTTCTGCGCCTTCAGTACATCTACTCGGAGGCGGACGGACAGGGGCCGGTAAAGAACGTCAACAGCAGCACCGTCAAGGCCACGTTCGTCTACGGGCTCGAGGCCAATTTGGCCCTGTTCCTGACCGCTCCGTACGTCAATCGGCAGGTGGATCGCTATCAACCGCGCCTGGGACGTACCGAAGAAGCACACGACGGGCTCGGGGATTTGACCTTCCTGGCCAAATACCGGTTCTGGCAGAACGACATCGGCGTGGGAAAGACGATGCGCTGGGCGGCCCTCGGCGGGCTCAACTTTCGCAGCGGAGACTCCGACTTCTCCAGCGACAGCTACGACCCCATCGTGGGCACCGTGTTCACCTGGCAGGAGGATCGCCACCACGTGGACGCCGACTTGATCTACCAATTCAACACCGGCAGCGGTCGTTTCAGTCACGACGATCTGCGGTACGACGTGGCCTACACGTATCGGCTGTTCCCGGCCCGGTTCGACGCCGACCATTTCTACGAACTGGACGTCGTGGCCGAGCTCAACGGACGATATCGTACGGACGGATCACACGAGGTTTTCCTTTCTCCGGGGATTCAGTACGTGACTCGGCGTTGGGCGTTGGAGGCATCCATCCAGATCCCCACCATTCAAGAACTGGCCGACGACGGACCAGAGACCGACTTCCGCCTCGTCTTCGGCGTCCGCTACCGATGGTAGAGTATCGACTCGCAGGCGGCTATCTGAGCCAGGACCATGAAAACTGGTTGGGTGGCACGGTCTGGAACTCCAGGCCGTGGGGCCTGAAGACGACGGTCAGCAATCTCCACGGCCCGCAGTACCAGACCGTGCCACCCGGCTTTGATGCAATTCGTTAGTGCGGAACCGGGCAACCGGCCTCGGCCGGCTTGTCGCCACCACCGTAGATTTCATGGTGCGGGCGGGTGGCCAGCACTTGCTCCTTGCCCCAGTTCACCACGCTCTTGAACTTGTCCGACTGAGTGAAGGCCTCGAAGGCATCCTGGGTATGCCACTCCGAGACGATCAGGTAGTGCTGCGGATCGCGCACTTCATGGAACAGCTTGGAGTCCTTGTGACCCTCCATCGCTTCCATGATCGCCAGGACTTTGTAGAAGACGGTCTCGAAGGCATCTTCCTTGCCTTCCAGGATCATGTAGTTCATTCCGACGGTCACCATAATGGCATCTCCCGTATTCTGGAGGTTCAACCGGTCCAACCGCACCCTAGGCAGCCGATCGCGGCCACCCGGTGTCTTGCGGTGCATTATACACCCCTATCGGTCGCCGGGCAGCCAGGCCTCGATACCGTTCCAGCCGTCCGTCTCGCGTTCGGCGCCCTGTCCGTGGTCAGTCATCGTCCTGGCGCCATCGCGCAGATCATGCGGGTGGGATCTTCGACGGCGCGCCAGATAACCCAGTTCGGTCCGCCCCGGTCACCGTCTGGGCATCTGGATCCCTCGGTGGAGCCTGCGCCATGCCACCTCAGCGGGGTCAGACAGTAAATCCTGTTCTCCCCTCTTGACCACGAATCGCCCAGCCACGCCGGGTCCACCGGCCCATGGATCATCCGCGTCTAAGCCACCCGATTCTCCTGGCCATCGTAGGGCCAGCACTCGCCGGCACGCAACATCGCTTGCATCGCCCGAGCCAGGTAATGGGCCGTCGCACTCAACGCGATCCGTTTGCCCGACGGATCGTCACCCTGGATCCGATGAAAATAGCCTCGCAGATGAGCCGAGCGGCGTATACCCGGCCAGGCCGCCTCGGTCAGCACCTTCCGTTCCGTGGCTGGACCCTGACGCGTAATGTGTCCCAACCGGTTCCGATCGGCGCTCTGGTCCTGACAGGGAACCAACCCGAAGTAACTGCCCACTTTCTGGTTACGCGTAAAACGCTCCGGATCATCCATGTAGGCCATCACCGCTTCGGACGTCCGTGGCCCCACACCCGCAATGGTCCGCAACACACTCACGCCCGGGTGCCGCCCGGGGGGAAAGGGGGGGGAAAGGGGAGGAAAGGGGACATCACTGATTATTTGCATCTTGCGTGTCTTGAGCGTAGGCTTTCGAGGCTATGCCGCGAACTGCGAGAGCCATCGAAGCGGGAATGATCTATCACGTCCTCAATCGTGGGAATGGGCGTATGCGTCTTTTCCACAAGGACGGCGATTTCCATGCGTTCGACGGCGTACTAGCCCGGATATTTCACGAGTGTGAGGTGGTTTGCGCATAGAGACGGCCTTCTCGACCTTGTATGATAGGGTTTTGACGACTCAACCATACGAAGGCAAGGAGGCCGTTCCGTGACAGAGTGTAAC
>JADFPW010000160.1 GCA_022562105.1 Planctomycetota bacterium | reverse complement strand
CATCCTTCGGAACTACGGAGCTGAAGACGTGGTCCGCCCTTCGGAGCGGGAGGCGGGGAGCAGCTTGATGCCGAAGAGAAACAAGAAACGACGCGGAGACCGGAAGGCGAAGCGGGTTGACAAACCACGGAAGAGGCTGATTCTCCCTTCGTCGGGCATAATCAAGCCGATGTCGCCCCACGAGCAGCGGATGCATGAGTTCGGAGCGATCTTTCCGCCCCCGCCCTGGTACCCTGGGGCGGATCTCATCCACGCCCGCCTCAAGCGACACGGGATGATGGACGTCGCGTCTCTCATCAAGGCAAAGCAATCCTGGCGGCGGGCGCGTCATTGGCTTTTTGCTCAACATTACGACGGGTCCGGTTTCCAAATGGCGACGGGGCTTCGATGGTACGTTGACGAATATGCCAATCGAATGATCGAACACGGGCCTCATTCACTCCCCTGTTCGTTTAATATCATTGAGGCTTTCCTTCAGTACGACGACAGCTGCTTCCTCTTTGGTCTGCGCCCGGAGCGAGAACATCTCCTTGATCTCGATGACTACTTCGCTTGGTATTCTCTCAACGAGCTACCGCAAGACCCCTCCCTCTTGGTAGATGCGATGGAGGAGGGAATAGTCTATTCCTATGACCTGGTTTCTTCGAATAGTGGCTATCGGATCATAGGGTGAAGGAAAGGTGTCAGGATGAATTTCTGAGGCCGACAGGGGCAGCTGGAGCATCTCGTCGAACCAGGTGAACGTGGACCGCTCGACCAGCGGCGTAGCCCTGCTGTTGGCCAGCCCGGACCTGGACATCGTCAACAGCAGGGTCAAGATCATCTTCCCCACCGGCTCCTCGACGGCCAACGCGGGCATCGCCTTCGCCGTGGTGGGCAACGCCAACTACTACCTGGCCATCATCAACCGCAGCACCGGCAAGATCGCCCTACACCAGGTGACCGCCGGCTCACTCGGCGGCGTACTGGCCAGCGCCAGCGTCACCATCATCGACGACACCCAGTACACGCTCAGCTTCAACCGCGAGCAGAAGCAGGTGATGCCTGGGGTAGGGTCGGCCACCTTCACTTACGACTCCGAGAATGGGATTACACTGCCTTGGGCGATGGATTTCGGACCACGACGAGTGCTTTCACCGGTCATCCAGGCCGCAAAGGGGACGCCCGCTCGGTTGGCTACGGGCGTGGCGTGGGTGGCAAGCCTTCCACCTCATTCTGCTGGGCGCGAGTTTAGTTGCTCCAAGAAGGCCCGAAAAACGCGGGTAATAGCAAGCCCTCACGGGCCGGGCTCGGAACAACGCCACCTGATCGAGCCGCCACGCCAGGGCGGTTTGATGTCGCTCGGATGCCGGTTTTTCGGGTCCACCGCCCGCGATTCGGTTTTCCAATCCGGGCCACGTTTTATAAGTGCGTACCGTCGCCGAGTGGAGTATACTCCCGCACAGTTGTCTTGACCCTGGACTACGGACCTTGTGACCGTTGAGCAGTAGCATGTTTTTTGGCGGACCGATGACGACGGTGGTCATCCTTGCGCTAGCGTTGTGCTTTGCCGTCGGTGGGTACGCCCTGTTTCGCTGTTTCTGGCGACCCTGCCGGCGGGAGGATCGGTCTGTTTGCGGTCAATGCAAGACCCACAACACCGCACATGCCAGCTTTTGCAGGCATTGCGGAACGTCGCTACGGTAACCTGTTTGACCGGGTGTCCCTGACAGAACGGCCGCGCTGGTGCGTGGGAGCACCGGAGAGCACGGACGACGCGTCAGCCGACCTGGTCAACGAAAGGAGTCTGAATCATGTCTCGAAATGGCGGACCGTTGAGGCCGCGGATCGTTCCCAGCAAGCGACCTTCGCTCGTCTGGCCGATCGTCGGCGGGGTTCTATCGTTACTTCTGGCCTACCCGGCGTTCCTGTGGTTCGTCTGCCGGGTCGAGGTGGAAAACGAGCAGATCCTCGTGCTGGTGAACAAGACCGGCAAGACCCTGCCGCCTGAGCTGGCCGACGAGTTCGGCGATCAGGTGGTGCTCTATCCCGAACTGGTCAGCGCCATCGCCCGAAAGACCGGCGAGAGCGAAGACGAGGTGACGGAGGGCTACAAGGGGATTCGCTTCGAAGTGCTGGGCGAGGGGCGATACTTCTTCAATCCCTACTTCTATCGTTCAAGAAAACTGGACGCGACGATCATCGGTCAAGGCGAAATAGGCGTGCTGGTGCGTCGATACGGCAAGCTGCTCCCGTTTCCCAAGACGGTGGCCACCGAGTCCGACGAGCGAGGCCCGGTGGACAAGATCCTGATGCCCGGGCGTCACAACGTGAATCTACTGGCCTACGAGGTGCAGAAGTTCCCCGCGATCCAGATCCCGGAAGGTCACGTCGGGGTGGTCACCCTGCTCAGCGGCCGCGATCCGGAGATCAAGAACACCTACACGGTCGAGGCGGGAGAGAAGGGCGTTCAGCAACGGACGCTGCCTCCGGGGTTGGAATACTACAACCCCTACCTCAAGTCCATCGAGATCGTCGATGTGCGCAGCCACAAGTACGATATGCTCGGTGACGAAGCCATCCACTTCCCCTCCAACGATAGTTTCACCATCACCATCGAGGGCACCATCGAGTGGGCCATCCGGCTGGATCGCGTCGCGGAGGTGACCGTCGCTTACGGCGACGAGGAGGACATCCTCAACAAGATCATCCTACCCAACGCCCGCAGCATCTCGCGGATACAGGGTTCCAAACTCCAGGCTCGTGAGTTCATCAGCGGCAAGAGCAGGACGGCGTTTCAGGATCGCTTGCTGGCTGAGCTCAAACGCGAGTGCTTGAAGCAAGGGATCGACATCAAGTCCGCTCTGGTGCGCGATATTCAGGCGCCCCAGGAAATCGCCTCCCTGATCAGCCAGCGTGAGCAGGCCGACCAGGAGATGGAACGCTCGACCAATCAGATCGAAGAAGCCCGTGTCGAGGCCAGGCTGGTCGAGCAGTTGGAGTTGACGTTCCAGAACGCCGCGTTGGGTGATGCAAGGCGCGATGTGGTCAGCGTGACCAAACAAGCCGAGCAGCTAAAAGTGGTCGCAGTGACCCAGGCGAATCAGGAATTGGCCGTCGCCAAACTGGCCCTGGAGGCGGCGGCGAAGGAGGCGGCGGCCACCGTGGCCCGAGGCCAGGCCGAGGCCAACGTCGTCCTGCTGGAATACAAGGCCCGGGCCGAACCGCTGGCCATGGCCGTGGATGCTTTCGGCGACGGCGAAACCTATGCCCAAATGTTCTTCCTGGAACGTATCGCCCCGTCCATCGAATCGATCCTGTCCAACACCGACGGGGTGTTCGCCGACATCTTCAAGCAGTTCCAACAGTTCCCGGATTCCACCACCCAAGGAGGTGACCAATGATTCGTCGGATCTTACCTTTGGCCATCGGTGTGGTGTTGATCGGAAGCGCAGCCCTCGGAACCATCGGCTGGTTCGCCTGCCGCATCTACGTTCCCGAAGACATGTGCGTCGTGCTCATCCGCAAGATGGGCGAGCAGCTGCCGTCCGGCCAAATGGTCGCCACCAAGCCTGAGCAGAAGGGAATCCACGAGACGGTGCTCGGGCCGGGCCGCCACTTCCGCGACCCCATACGCTGGGACTGGAAGCTGGTCCCCCTAAAAGTAGTCCCAGCCGGCGATCCCAGTACCTGGGAGATCATCCACTCGCTGGACGCCCGTCAGCGCGACGCCCTGCGTACCGGAACGTTCAGGTTTAAGGGCGAATTCCCGCAGATCGGCGTGGTGACCCGCAAGGTAGGCAGCGAACCGCCGCCGGGGCAGGTGATGGTCACCCGGGCCTCGGGAATGAAGGGCATCCTGCGCGAAGTCCTTACGCCGGGCACCCACAAGATAAACCCCTACGTATACGAAGTGGAACTCCATGACGCCGTGGTGATCCCGGCCGGGTTCGTCGGGGTGGTGACCAATCTGTTCGGTGAAGAGCTGCCGCTCATGATTGCGCCGTCGCCCGCTCCGGAACAGCAAGATGAAGCCGCCGAGAGCACGCCCGGAAGCGCCCGCGAGATCGTGTCGTCGGCCTTCGTGCGGCCGCTGGCTGAGGTCGGACAGCGCGGGACGCTGCGTGACGTCCTTCAGCCCGGGGTGTATTTCATCAATCCCAAGTTGCAGAAGGTCACCCTCATCGAGATCGGATTCAACGAATACTCGCAGATCAAAGAAAGCGAGACCGCCAACTATCGGATCGGGTTTCCATCGAATACGGGGTTCATGATTCGTGTTGGGGTCACCGTGGTCTGGGGGATCGATCCCAAACATGCCGCCGAAACGATCAACGAGTTCGGCAACATCGACGGGGTGTTGGACAAGATCATCGGCCCGCAGCTTCGCTCGATCTGTCGCAACATCGGCTCAACCTACGCCGCCCGTGATTTCATCCAAGGTGAGAAGCGCGAGCTGTTCCAACGGGATCTCACGCAGGAGCTGCAGCGGATATGCAACTCCAAACACATCGAGATTCTACTGGCCCTGGTTCGAGAGATCGAAGTCAACGCCCCCAGTTCCGGGGTGGCTGACGGTGAGCCCACTGAGGATCTAAAGCGCACCATTCAGCAGAGTTACGTAGCCATCGAGAATCAGTTGACCAAAGAGAAGCAGCGCGACGCTGCCATCGTCCGCGCCCAGCTCGAAGAGGCCACCAAGAAGGTGGACATCGCCCGCGAGACGATCCAAGCCGAGACCCGGGTGATGGTGGCCAACGTGGCCGCCCAGGGCCAGAAAGAGGCCGCTCAAATCGCCGCCCAGGCCGCCTTGGAAGTCGCCACCATCCAGCAGGAGGTCGCCATGCTGGACGCCCAGCGTATCGAGATCCTGGGCAAGGCCCGCACCGACGTGGACAAAATGAAAAAGTCCGCCGAGGCCGAGGGGTACAAGCTCCTGGTCAACGCCTTCGGCAGCCCTCGGGCGTACAATCTGTATACGTTTGCCGAGAACTTCCAGCCCAAATCGATCCGCCTATTCTACGCCGGCGAGGGCACCTTCTGGACCGACCTCTCCCGCTTCGAGGAAGCCGGGGCCGCCAAACTGTTGTCCCCACCGAAGGAGGTGACCGAGCGGTAGGCGTCCGCCTATGATCTACCGATCGGACGATCGTCGTAGTATGGGACGGGCAGGTTTTCGACTTGGCCCGGCGCATCGGCGGGCAAAATGAAGTACGCGAGGTGGATTCCGTTGTTCGCTTCGGCCACGATTATGTCATTGGTCTCACTCGCCTTGTTCGGCTTTTTCGTCGACCCCCAAAGCGGCGTCGAGGAGGAAACGCCAACACTACGGCCGTTCGAGGGAGATTGGATGTGGGGTTCTCCCCGGACGGTCTCAGGGCAGGGCTTCGCCCAAGTCGTGGCACTGCGCAAGCGCGGATGTTCGTGGACCATCGTAATTACTTCAATCCAGTACCCCCACGCGAGACCGGGAAACTTTGTAACCAAGAGCGTTCGCGGTCCGTTTGACGCACAAATCCAGGATGGACTCCTGACTTACGCCGAGAATGGTGAACAACGAGAGTACACCATCAGAATGGAGAATGACCTCCTCGTTCTTCCGGCCATCATCCAAACAGACAGCAAGACGTGGGTTTTCAAATCGACTGATGAGTATGCTGGTACTGGAACGCTCGTGTTTGAGTATCAATGTGAACATGACCCGTTGGTTACTCCCATCGGAAAGGCAACCTTCCCTGGCGGCACGTGGGAAGGCGCAGCGAAGTTCTACGTGTACGAACGCGGCGAGAACTCGCCGACGACGCAAACCACAGCGAGACGTCTTAGGTTCTTGGAGCGAATCGGCGACTTTGCGCTACACCAGCAATGCGAACTTGTCTTCGACGACCGCGGATCTCCCCGGTTTGAAGGCAGCGGATGGGGGACGCCGGTGGAACGGCGATACCGGAGAATGTCCGCGGACCAATTGAAGGCGGTAGCCGAATTCGCCCTTGAGCCTTCGGAGTCGGACGATGAAGACCCCGAGGCAAGTGAATCGCTGGAGGACTGATTGACGACGGATGACCCGGCACGGCCAGGACGAATCACGGTTATCGCGGGCCAACGCATCCTTGGCGCTTTTCATCCCCACGCAAGCGTGGGGCATGGCACCCGGCTCGCACACCCTCACCCCGGCCCACCCAACCGCGTTGCTACGGCCGGCGAGGCGCCGGCCGCTACTTTTTCAACGGGCTGCAGCGAATCGTTGGTCAGAGAATGCCCGCGCCAAATCCGCTGTCGTCCTCCGTGGACTCCGCGTGGCTGGGAACTACCTCTGCCGGAGGATCCGCGGCCGGCTGATCCTCGGGCGGCGCCTCGACCGACGGCGCAGGCGACGGCTCATCCACATCCAGGCCTTCGCCAAAACCCAACCCTTCGCCAAAGCCAGTCGGCGCCATTGGCACGCTCGGCCTCGCCGCTGGTTCGGGGCGGACGGCCTCACGTGGTGGGGCGGGCTCCGGTTTCGGGGCGATGGGCGCCTCCGCCACGCGGGCTGGTTGATCCGTCGGCTCGTTCGTGGGAGTCGGCTTCGGTTCGGGGGCAGATCGCTCATCGGTAGCCGGCTCTTCGTCCGCGGGCTCCTCGTCGGTCAGGCTGTCAGCGGATGCAGGTTTGTCAAATCTCGACCCGACGGGTGATGTCGACCTGTGTACAGGTTTGGCGGACCCGTCGCGACTGTCGCGCCGGGATTGGGCATCACTCTTGAGGCTGCGGATGAGTTCGTCGTACTCACTGCCTCCGGCTTTGTCGTTCGTGTCATCGTCCCGTGCGTCGTCAGTCGAATCCATGCGGGCGGTCGAGCCTGTCTGCTCGCGGTCATCGCGGGGGTCGTCACCTGCGGCGGTTTGGAGTTCTTCGCCGTTGGTTTCATCGTAGTCTTGGCCGACGTATCCCGGTTCCTTGGATCGCTCGAATTCCTCCTGGAACGCTTCGATAACCCGTTGCTGAATCAGCTGGCGACACTCGGAGTTTATCGGATGGGCTACATCGACATAGAGCTTGACTCGTCCCGCGCGGCTGGATTGCAACTCAGCCCCGCATTCGTTGCAGAATCGGGCTCGGATGTGGTTCTTGTACCGGCACTTCGGGCAGCGATCGGACACCTTGCGCGACGGCATGGCCACGAAAAACCCCGTCCGCCGCTCGATGACCTTCAGGTCACGAATGACAAACAGCTCGTCGAAGGTGATGCTGCAAAACGCCTTCAGTTGATCTGATGTATCTTTGACAAGCTTGACACGAACTTCAGTTATTTCCATGTTCAATCCTCAATCGTTGTGCATCGTTCAATGGTTGTGCATCGTCTCGTCGAGTGTACGAACCGTCCTCACCGTCGCTGTCGAACCCATCCCCCTCAATCGATCTGCCAACCGGGCAGCTTCTTCAGCCGAGTCGCAGGGCACGTACACCGTCGAGCCCGCCCCGCTGATCCACGCCCCTCGCTCCGACTGTCTCTTCACCTCCTCCAATAAACATCCCATATCCGAATAAACTCGCTGCACGGCGGCTTGTAGCCCGTTGTGCAAATAGCCGGCCAACTCGTCGGCCGTGGCCGCGGTCAGCAGTCCGCTCGGAACGGCCTCTACACCGGGATCGCGATCGGACGGTCGCCACATAGCATAAACGCGATCGGTCAACACTTCCAATTTGGCCGATACCAGCACGATCCAACCGCGCCAGGCCAGCCGCGTCGGCTCGACTCGTTCACCGCGGCCCGTCACCAACGCACTGGGCATCGAGAAAAACAACGGGACGTCAGACCCAATCTCGGCCCCCAGGCGGGCCAGCGCCTCTCGACTCCAAGCCAGGTTCCACAACTCATCCACTGCTAGCAGGGCCGACGCCGCGTCGCTGCTTCCACCACCTAACCCAGCGGCTACCGGGATTCGTTTGTGCAACTCGACGTCAACGCCAGCGTTCCAGCCCGCGACCTCCGCGAGTCGCTCGATCGCCCGAACCACCAGGTTGCCCGAGTCCGTCGGCAGGTCCGCTCCGGTGCAACGCAAGGAAACCCCGCCACCAGCCCTTGATCTCACGGAAAGCTCGTCGCACAGGTCGATCCCCTGCACCAGCGAGCGAATCTCGTGGAAGCCGTCGCTACGCCGAGCGATAACATCCAACGTCAGGTTCACCTTCGCTGGCGCCTTGATACGCACCGTCGCGGATTCAAACCTCACACGCGGCGCTCCGTTCTGTGCGATTCCACCAACCCATCTTCGGAACACGCCCGGCGACTCCCGCCGGACGTTCGTCAGCACACGCCGACCTCGCCGCCAAGATCAGCCATGGGCCACCAGTTCATCAAACCGAACTCCGCGCAGTTTGCCGGTGCCGCGGCCGTGATCCAGTTGCCAAGGTCAGCCCGTTTCAGTCCCGACCCGCACCCGATGGTAACGGAATCTGGAATTGAGCGGCAAGGGACCACCCTCCCCGACATTCGCCGGGGGCCGGCCGAGTCCACGGTCTGCCCCACCCGCGGCGTCCAGAAGGGAGGGCTCGCTGGGCTCGATTGCCCTCCAGCGTTCCCCCTGGCGCCGCGTCGCAGCTGCTCCGGCGCCGAGGGGCTTTGAGCCGAGCTGGATCAGCGTCCAGTCGTGAGTTCGCGTCACATCCCTAGATTCGTCACAAACCCTACAATCCGAAATGGGCCGTAAGCCCTTTGCTTGCAAGGGGTTACGTCATTCCTGGGGGCCACTCGGTTTTCGGATCATGAGTTGCGACTGGCACGAATGGCCGCTGTTGGCCGGGGAGGAAATGAGAGGATGAGCCAAATCAATGGTGTAGGTCAGCAACCGCCGCCGGCGCCCATGCCGAGCGGTGCGGGTGGTGCCGGCGCCGGGGCAGGGGCCGAGAATGTGGGATTTACGGCCGGGGCTGCGAGTGCGCCTTCCGCTGGGTCTGCGAGCGCGGCCTCGGTGGCCAGCGGAACAACGATCAGCATGACCACCATTTCGCATGAGGTGACTTCGCTCATGACGAGCGTGGGACTCGATCCGGGTGACTTTCAGGTTCTACGGCTGATGATCGCCATGATGTTGCTCAATGCCCTGCTCGGTGAGGATGGCAAGCAGCAAGACCAGTCGCAACTCGGCATGCAGCTAGGCCTCGGCGGCGGCGGCCAGATCCAGAACTTTGCCTCCATTACGCGTTCGGTCTTCGAGCAGACGACGGTGAGTCAGCAGGGATCTCCCTATTCCGGCGAAATGTCCCCCGCGGCGCCCGACTCTACCACCCCGGACGTGCCGTCGTCGGAGCCCAGCCAGGGGATCGACCTGCAAGCCTAGAAGGCCTTTGAACAGCCTGTGGGACGGACTTTCCAGTTCCCCGTGGGATGGACTTTCCAGTCCGTCATGCCTGCGATTCTTCGGTGTGACGACCGACTGGAAAGTCGGTCCCACAGTCAGGCCGGGTTGTTCAACAGCCTGATAGGCGTGTCCATCCACCAAGAACCGCCCGACACTCTCGCCAAACGAGCCCGCCGATTGACGAAATCGTCGATCACCGCTAGATTCCCGCCGAAGAATTGCGGAATCGATGCGTAGCCGCGTGGCGGGCGTGTCAGGCCCCCATCGTCTAGCGGCCTAGGATATCAGGTTCTCATCCTGAAGACAGGGGTTCGACTCCCCTTGGGGGTATTCTCCACCGCCCGCCGGGTGCCATGTCCACGCAAGCGTGAGGCCCTCCGGGAATTATATCGCGTCGAAAAAACCACTGGATCGCTCCGTTCGTACCGCCGTTTCTGCAGTGGTATCGCACCCGCAACTGGTACGCGAACAGGGCCACCGTGAGCTGCGTAGCGTTGTTCCTGAGCCCGCGATGCCAGTCGCGGGCGTGTCGCTCACACTTGGCTTTGAGCCATTCGATGAATAGCTCGACCGTCTTCTTCCGGCGAGCGCAGATCCGG